>CAJWLE010000267.1:0-2020 GCA_913042965.1 uncultured Synechococcus sp. | reverse complement strand
GCCTCCAGGCCAGGGCGGCTGGCCGTCACCGCCAGGGCCATCGCCTTCTGCTTCTCCCTCGGGTTCTCAGGCAACGTCGCCAGGTCGAGGTCGGTCAGCAACGTGAGGTAGTCGTTGATCGCCGCATCGCCGACCTTCTCCAACTTGGAGTACATCGAGAGCGGATCCTCATCGAGGCCCACCACATTGCCGAGGCTCTTGCTCATTTTCTGAACGCCATCCAGCCCCACCAGGATCGGCAGCAGCAGGCCGAACTGGGTGCCCTTGTCGAAGTGGCGCTGCAGGTCGCGGCCCATGGCCACGTTGAACTTCTGATCGGTTCCCCCCAGCTCCACATCGGCGTTCACCGCCACCGAGTCGTATCCCTGCAGCAGCGGGTAGAGGAATTCATGCAGGGCGATCGGGGTGCCACTGCCGTAGCGCTTGGAGAAGTCGTCCTTGGCCAGCATCTGGCCCACGGTGCCGGTGCCAAGCAAACCGATCACCGCCGGCAGGTCCATGCCCTCCAGCCACTCGGAGTTGTAGCGAACCTCCAGCCGGCCAGGGGTCTCGAAATCCAGCAGCGCCGTGTCCTTGGGCTGGTCCTGCCCCAGCTGACGCAGATAGGTGGAGGCGTTGGCGGCCACCTGCTCCTTGCTGAGCTGCACCCGCGTGGCGCTCTTGCCGGTGGGGTCGCCGATCCGTGCGGTGAAATCGCCAATGATCAGCACCGCCGTATGGCCCGCGTCCTGAAAGGCCCGCAGCTTGCGGAACAGGATGCTGTGCCCCAGATGAATGTTGCTGCCGGTGGGGTCGATGCCCAGCTTCACCCGCAGGGGCCGCCCCTCCTGTTCAGCCTGAGCCAGCCGTGCCGCCAGCGCCTGATCGGCATCCGTTGGATCCCCTGCCGGGAACAGGTCGGCCATGCCGCGTGCCAGCCAGCTCGGCAGGGACGGGGTTGACTCCGGCATGGGGGCGCTGTTGGTGTGCGCCCGCGATCGTACGGGTGCCTGGCGAGCCGATCGCCTCAGTTGGAGGCAGGCGGTTCGATCTGGGCCTTCATCCGCTCCAGGGTGCTGTTCATCTGCTCGAACATCTGTTCCGGGGTGATGCCGAACTGACCCAGCTGCGTGCGCAGCTGTTCAACGGTGAGCTTGGCCTGGAAGTCTTCCGAGAGTTCGAAGCGCTTCATGAACACGCGGTAGCGGCCCATCAGCTCCTCCATCGTCTCGATGAACTTCTTCTTGCCCTCACGGTCGAACTTGCCGTAGTCGCTCCCCAGCTGCATCAGCTGCTGGTAGTCGCCGAACAGCCGCTTGGCTTCGTCCTGAACGATGTCGGAATCGAAGAAGGCCATGGCTCGAATTTCGTTTCCCTAACGCAAATTCTGCAGAATTTATGTCGTTCGTGGCAGTGCGGATTCACGCCATGCCCATGGTTCCAGCAGTCGCCCACTTGTGCCGGCGTGAACCTCACCAGCCAACTGCCTCTGATACGGGCCATTCCAGGGCGCAGCCAACCGCTGCTGCACCAGCGCCGCACCGTGGTGGCCAGCAGCAACCGGCTGCTGATCAGCAGCCTCACCCAGCTGTTCGACGGCATCGGGCCGCTGGTGGGTGCCGCAACCAGCCAGGACACCGCTTTGGAGTGCCTTGGGGTCGGCGGCGTGGAGCTGCTGATCTGCACCGACCAACTCGACAGTGGCGATGGACCAGCACTGGTGGCCGCCGCCAAGCAACGTCATCCCCGGACGCGTTGTCTGATGCTGATTCAACGGCCATTGCTCAGCACAGTCCTCGCGGCCCTGGCGGCCGGCTGCGAAGGGCTTTGCAGCGGTGAACGGCTTGGCCGTGGGGGCCTGCTGGAGGTGCTGCAGGCCATGGAAAGCGGCGGAATTCACCTCGATCCGCTGATCAGCGGCGTGCTGCAACGCGGTCAAAACGGCGGAGCTGCTGACAACTGCGGTCGTTTGGCTACCCCTCAACAGCCATCTCTCAGCCTGCGGGAGGAAGACCTGCTGCGCAGCCTGTGCAACGGCCTC
>CAJWLE010000266.1:0-2069 GCA_913042965.1 uncultured Synechococcus sp. | reverse complement strand
CACGGGAGTTGGTGACGCGTTCCAGTAAGCCTGGTGCGATGGAGTTGCGTTGCTCCGGCGTGATGGGCACCGTGTCCAGCAGCTTCGCTTCTGAGAGTTCCTGGATGATGCGGGCATCGCCCATCACCAGATCCGGACCGAGCCCGCTGAAAGTCTGGCGTTCCAGTTCCGATTCGACAGCAGCTTCTGAATAGAGAGCGGGTTGGATCCGTAGGCCTGGAACCACATCCCAAAGATTGTTCTGAAAACTGCTCAGACGCTTCCTGTCCCTGGAGCTGTCACCCCGGGTGACTTGTTCATTCGTCGGCAGGATGCGGGCGACCCGTAGCAATTTGATCGGGGTTCGATCGCTGCTGCTGCATGAGCTAAGCAGCGCAGCTGTGCAGAGAATCCCAATCAGCAGAAAGCGACGACCGACTGGTTGTCTTGAGAGGAGAAGCGTCATCAGCTGTTTATCTCACCGGTCGGCAATCGATTAAGTGGAGGGGCATTGCTGCAGCAGGCCGAAATCGCTTCGATCAGTTGACAGATGTTCTGCTCAACAGCACGACGCTAGAGCTTGAAAAGGCTTTGGTCAGTGTTCTGATATCACTGTTGTCTGAGTCCGCGTGGTGCGGTTGTGTTGCTGTTGCGGCCCATGGAACGGTGATGGCACCTATTGAAGAAGGATGGAAGTTTTCGCTCAGCTGATCGATACCGACGTTCTTTTGGCATGGCTGGAGTCGCCTGCAGGTGCCCTGCTGTTCATTCCGCTTTACGCCACGTGGGTGACCCTGCTGCTGCCGGGGATCTGGGCATCAATGTTGGCGGGCGCGTTGTATGGCCCCTGGTTGGGAAGCCTGATTGTGTTCGCTGGGGCAACCCTTGGAGCGGAGGCTGCATTCCTGCTTGGTCGGCACTGGCTCAGGGGCTGGGCGCAGCAGCGCTTGAGTCGTTTCCCCAAGTTGTTGGCGATTGAGAAGGCCGTCAGTCGGGAGGGATTTCGCTTGGTGTTGCTGACGCGCCTCTCACCCGCTTTCCCGTTTTCTTTGCTGAACCTGGCTTACGGATTGAGTGAGGTGAGTCTGCGGGACTACAACCTCGGTTTGATCGGGATCATTCCCGGCACGATTTTGTTCTGCGCTCTCGGCGCCCTGGCCGGCAGCGCAGCAAGGTTTGGTGAGGTGCTGGCTGGAGAGACCTCCGCGCAGGCCTGGGTGCTTCGTGTCGTGGGCGTGCTGGCCACGGTGGGTGTGGTGTGGCTGGTGGGACGCTCCGCTCGCAAAGCTCTTCAGGAAGCAGGCGCGGAGGCTCAGGATCCTGAGCTCTGATCAGGATCAGGCAACCGCCAGTCACGCAGAGCGGCGATCACGACAAACCAACTCAGCCTGGCTTTGGCGGTGAATCCGCTGCGGCTGCTGAGGTCGGCATATTTGGCCCGGCCGCACTCCGTTTTGATCCAGCGGAAAACGGCTGGATGATGATTGGCTTGGTTCATCGGCTTGATGGCAAGGTCATGGCATCGCTGAATTTGTTGATCTGATTCGGAATCACGCTGATCGTGATCTTGATGTCATCGAGGCCCAACTCCTCTTTCCCTTTCTTCACTAAGGCTGCAGAGAAATTGTTGGCCAAGTCTTCTGTGAGCACTCCCTTTGGTGCGCTGAACACCAAATCCACAGTGGCGTTGTTGTTGATCACGCCGACATTGCTGAACAGCAATCGCACCCTTTGCCAGAGATAAGGGTTGTCGCTGGTGAGCTTGAGCTGACGGACCTGCCCAGCTTTGAAGGTATCGAACTTGCTTTCAATCTCCTGCTTGATGCTGAAGTCGTGCAGAGCTGAGGACAGTGGAATGCATAACAGTCCTAGAAAACCCAGCCAGAGCACCAGATTGCGCCAGCACTGAAGGACGCTTCCGTAGCGCTGCACGAGGAACACGAACAGGCTTGCCACTGTGATTCCGATCAGGTTCGCAAGGAACAGCAGGAACGAGCCCTCGGAGATCTGATTGGTGATGCCGGCCACGGTGCCGCGACCAAACACGGCCACCACCTCATTGCCCATGCTCAGGCCGATGCCGCAAACGC
>CAJWLE010000265.1:0-2083 GCA_913042965.1 uncultured Synechococcus sp. | reverse complement strand
CAAACTCTTTTCAAACAGGCGGTAAGCCTCTCCTGGAGGCTGCAGCCATCCACGGGTCATCACCAACCAGCCGTAGGACAGCAGGTCGCAGACCGGCAACAAGCGATGAGCTAAGGACATTCGCGAGGTGAAAGATGCAGGCATTGACCCAGCTGCCGATCAAAACTGACGGGGTCGACAGGTTCACCGCCACTGCCGGGGAAGAAGGTGAATTCACCAAAGAGAATTTCTGAGCGGCCTCCGCGGCGGAGGCTGTAGAGATCAACCCGGATGTAGGGGCAATCGCTGGAGAAAAGCTGAGCCAGCTCCATCATTTCTGCAAAATTCTCAGGCGGAACCGGGTCCTGCTCGGGCGGTGGATACAGCCAGGTCACCGATTGAGGCAACCAGGGCGGCAACACGATGCTGCGACGCCGTTCGCCGGAGCGGAATCCTGAATTCACCTGAATCATCAGGCAGGCGCCACGGCTCATGTGGAACTTGTAATCCAGCAACTCCGCGCCGTTATCTGGCTCGATCAGCTCCTCAATCAACAAACGACGCGGCACCGACCAGTAGGCCCATTCGTGCTTGAACACGCCGTAGGGGTAGTCGAGCCAACGTCGACAGGTTCGATTCAGCTCATGGCGATCCAGGGAGGAGCGTTGATCAATGAACCGATTGGCACCAGAGCGATGGGTGGCCTTGAGCACGAACCGCTCGGGCAGTTGATCCCATGGGATCCGGGACGGATCATCCACAACGGCCAGCGTGCGCGCGGCTGTCAGAGACAGACCCGAACGGGTGGCCCAATCCAAAGCCAGCTCCTTGGCTGTTGCCTTGTTCACCGCCCGAACAAACTGCCGGGGAGGTCGGCGGATCTTCAGCCAGGTGATCTTCTGATGGAAGGTCTGAGGGTCCTCGAGTCGAAGCGAGTAGCCCGTACGCCGCTGGAAATCGCGATGCAGAGCTGGATACCCCACAACTCGTTCTTTCAGCTGAAAACATCGGCCCCGTAGTTCGTAGCAGGGGGGCGACTGCCAACACCAGCGCCGCAGACGGTTGATCCATTTCAGTCCGTTCAGAACAGCCACCCACAGCCCACCGTCTGCAGACTCCATGCACTTTGAGCTGACTGTTCCAGTCAGTTTCGGTCAGAACGGGGGCATTCAGCCATAGCGTCGACCACAGGGCCGGAGACTTTGTGAACCTGCGTTGGCGACTCAAAGGACTGCTGCGCCGCAGCCGACCCATCTGGCCTGACGCCGATGAGTGGCTGGCCTTGGAGGCCTACAGAGGCCTGGTGACCCAGGTCTTTGCTCAGCGACCCCTGACGCCGACGGTGGCCCCACTGCTGTGGCGACATGGCGCCTGGATGACAGCTGACCAGAGTCTGAAATCCCCCGCGCGACGGGAACGGGACAATGCCTCACACCATTACGGCCACGACATCCAGCTCAAACGCCATGCCGGACTTCCGCTGGTGGGCCAGGCCATTCCCTGGCTGCTGGAACACGGTCTCAAGGTGAGCCGCGAAGCGACCTTCGAATCGCCGCGGCCCTGGAGCCGTGGCTATCTGTGCATGGGTCCAGAACGGGCCGCATGGATCCGGGAGCGCCATCAACAACCGACCACCGCCATCGGACCTTGGGTTGCCTACGCCCGCCCACTGCTTGATCCCGACAGCATGGTGGAGCTGCGTCAGGAACTGGGGTCCACTCTGCTTGTGGTGCTAGCCCACAGCTGGGGAGCGGTTGAGCGGCGAAACGACCTGCCAGCCGCCATCGAGCAACTCCAGCAGCTCTGCAAGGAACGGGGCTACCGCCAGGTGATCTGGCTGAAGCATTGGCAGGATCCGGCCCAGCTGCCCCTGCCAGCTGAGTGGATTCAGGCATGCAACGGCCACCGGTCCAACCCCTGGTTCCTGGATTCCTTGCGAACACTGCTGGAACTCTGCGATGGCCTGGCCAGCAACAGCTTTGGAACCCACCTCGGCTATGGCCTGCAATGCGGATGCACCTTGCACTGGCTGGACGCCGCATCCCATCAAGTGATCACCTCACTGCCGAAGCAACAACAGAAACATGAGCGGATCGAATGGCAG
>CAJWLE010000264.1:0-2090 GCA_913042965.1 uncultured Synechococcus sp. | reverse complement strand
GTAGGTTTTTGAAAACGCCTGAATTACTTCTGTTGCCATGAATCCCATGGTTGATCTGTATGAAACAGATATCAGCAGCAAGATGCTTCGGCGTTCTTTACGCTGAATTTTTGTATTTATTTGGGGTTCATAGGCTCGTTCTTGGTTGCAATAAGGCCGCCGTTGTCAGGTTGGTGGTCATGCTTTCGGTCGGTTTGTTTGCCTGCTGAATTGCGACCGGTGTGATGTCGATCATTCAATCGATTGAGTGCATCATTGATCCCACCGCAAGCACGTCTGATGGAGAGTTCTCCGGCTTGGTGATCGGCTTCCATGGCTCTGCTGCTGGTTGCCACTGCTGCAGCCCGCGGCTTTGTTCTTGGCATGGCAGCGGGTGCCGGGCCTAGAGGCTGCTGATCTGACCAGTGCTGGAGGCCTCGAGCCAGAGGTCAATGGCGTTCGGGAGCGGGCATCGCTGTCGTGTGGCGGTTTGGATGGCGAGATGGCGGATCAGAGCGGTCGCCACATCAACACCATCCAGCTGGAATCGAGTGTGCACATCGAAGCATCCGGGATTGAGGCGCTGCGGTTTGAGCCGCACCTGCAGGTGATCACCGCCATGCAATGGCCGCAGGAAGTCTGCTTCGCAATGCACCACCGGTAGTGCTGTATCGGGCCAATGGTCCTGGCCTCGGCTCCCAGGAAAAATGCTTCCGGCAGCGATGCCGTAACGCTCGAGGCTTTCTTCCCAGGCTTCGTGGCACCAGCGAAATAACTGATGGAAATGCATCACGCCGGCGGCGTCGGTGTCGCCAAAGCGCACGCGACGCTCAAGTTGGAGCCAATGGTCGGGGGAGGGCACGGTTGCGGGAATACGAGGCGTCAGAACAAAACCGGAAAGCCCAGCATGCCTTCAAACCCATCGCCATCGCTTTGGGCCAGGTGCAAGCAACCAACCAGAAATAACCGTTCAGGGTGGCTCAGACGAGATCTCTCTCCTGACGCAGCCGGAGCAACAAGCAAATAAAAAGGTCAGCGGTCAACCGATCCCATGATCACGTCGATGGAACCGAGAATGGCCATGATGTCGGCCACCTTGTGTCCTTTCAGGATGTGGGGAAGGATCTGAAGATTGTTGCTGTCTGCAGCGCGGATCTTGAAGCGCCAGGGGGTGACATCGTTGTTGCCCTGAATGAAGACACCGATCTCTCCTTTGCCTGATTCCAGACGGGTGTAAAGCTCACCGTTGGGGATTTTGAAGGTGGGAGCCACCTTCTTGGCCACGTACTGGAAGTCAAAACCAGCTGCATCGCTGCCCTTGCCCTCATGGATTCGCTTGGCTTCCAGGTTTTCGGTGGGGCCGCCGGGGATCATGTCGCAGGCCTGACGAAGGATCTTCAGCGACTGCCGCATTTCTTCGATGCGCACTCTGTAACGGGCGTAGCAGTCACCCTCTTTCTCCCAGGCCACCTGCCAGTCGAAGTCGTCGTAGCACTCGTAGTGATCAACTCTGCGCAGATCCCATGGCACTCCGGACGCACGCAGCATCGGGCCGGACAGGCTCCAGTTGATCGCATCCTGCCGTTCGATCGTGCCCAGGCCCTCGATCCGGCGCCGGAAGATCGGATTGTTGGTGATCAGCTTTTCGTATTCATCGATCTTTGGGCCAAACCAATCGCAGAAATCGCGGCACTTCTCAAGCCAGCCCCAGGGCAGATCGGCTGCCACACCACCGATGCGGAAGTAGTTGTTGTTGATCAGTCGCTGACCGGTTGCGGCTTCCCACAGGTCGTAGATCAACTCCCGCTCACGGAAGATGTAGAAGAACGGCGTCTGAGCGCCCACGTCTGCCAGGAAGGGGCCAAGCCAGAGCAGGTGATTGGCAATGCGGTTCAGCTCCAGCATCAGCACCCGGATGTAGCTGGCCCGTTTGGGCACCGGAATATCCGCCAGCTTTTCCGGTGCATTCACCACGATCGCCTCGTAGAACATGCCCGCCGCGTAATCCATGCGGCTCACGTAGGGCACGTACATCACGTTCGTGCGGTTTTCGGCGATCTTCTCCATACCGCGGTGGAGATAGCCGATCACCGGCTCGCAATCCACCACGT
>CAJWLE010000263.1:0-2124 GCA_913042965.1 uncultured Synechococcus sp. | reverse complement strand
CTCCCATCGCGCTCAGAACAGCGCTGTCCTGAACCGTTCCCGAACGGCAGGCGCTGCCGCTGCTGCAGGCCACATTGCGGCGCGCCAGTTCACGGACAAGTCTGCGACCGGAAAGAGGACTGCCACCTGCCGTAGTGATGAGGCAGGCCAGATGATTTGGAAGGCGTGGGGTTGTCTCTCCATGAAGCACTGTCACACCGTCGATCGCCTCGATCTGCGCCTGAAGCCTGTCTCTCCAACCCAGCAACTGAGGTGTTGCTCCAGGGGGCGTCGACTGATGGAAAGGGTCGAAGTGGGGAAGGGTCTGCAGCGCCTCCGCCAGTCCAGCAATCAATGCGACCGGCTCGGTACCAGCCCGCAGCCCTCCCTCCTGACCTCCACCACCCTGCATGGGCTGCTGGATCAGTCCCTGCCGATGAAGCAGCAGACCCACACCCCGCGGCCCCTGAAGTTTGTGGGAGGAGAAGCTGAGCAGATCGACAGGCAGGGACGACCAATCGATCAAACCCTGAGGCAACAGCTGGGTGGCGTCGGTATGGATCAAAACACCGCGCTCTCGACAGGCGGCACCAATGCTCAGTAAGGGCTGCAGCGTTCCCACCTCGCTTTGTGCCCAGATCAGAGACACCATTCGCGTCGGTGGTGCCAGCAAACGATCGAGCTGATCCAACTTCAAGACACCCGTCGCATCGACCGGCCAACGTTCCAGTACCCAACCCCGTTGCACCAGCACCTGTGCCGCTGCCTCAACGGCAGGATGTTCAACTGCGGAAATCACCAGGCGTCCGACGGGCTGCTTGTCCGTAGCGCCCAAAAGAGCCAGATGCACTGATTCAGTAGCACCTGAGGTGAAGATGAGCTGATCTGGTTCGGCGTTCAGCGCTGCTGCGATCTGCGCGCGACAACGGCCCAGAGCTTCAGCAGCGATCAGTCCAGGACCATGAAGGCTGCTGGGGTTGGCCCAGGCATCCTTCTGAATCCGATCCATGCAGCGGAGCACATTGGGCAGTGGCGGCGTGGTCGCCGCTGCATCCAGATAAATCTCAGGGATTTCCACGTTCGAAGCGGGCCCGAGTTCGTTGTTCCAGAGATTCACTGGCCAACTGCAGCATCGAATCGAGGGAGGTGCTTTCTAGGAAAGCCTGAACCTGCTTCTGAGATGCCGCTTCCACTTCAGGATCCAAGGGTTGATCACTGCCAGCGTTTGGCGAGGCGAATGGTGTTTGCGAAACGACGGGTTCTTGAGTGGCTTCCTGACTGATGTACAAACCATCAGGCATCAATTCAGGCGAGAACACCCCATCGAACAGAGCCACCGCCGGACCTGTCATCAGGACAGAGCCTCGTTGGTCAGGCCATGCGATCTGAAGAGGTCCACCGGGAAGCATCACCTCAGCATGGTCATCGGATAAGCCCAGAAGAACCGCTGCAACCAACGTGGCGCAGGCGCCGGTTCCACAGGCGAGGGTTGGACCTGCACCACGCTCCCAGACACGAATCTCAAGTTGGTCTCGGCTGTGAACACGCAGGAAATGCACATTCGTCTTGGCAGGAAAGAGAGGGTGAACTTCCAAAGCAGCTCCCCAGGCATCGAAAGGAATGGCATCCAGGTCGTCCACGGGAACCACCACGTGGGGATTCCCCATACCAACAGCGGCAACAGAAAGACGGGTTTCGGAGAGAACAACCTCCCCACGAGGCAAACCGTCCACCGAAGGCAAGGTCGTAGGCACCGTCTCAGGCTCCAGAAACGGTGGTCCCATATCGACAAGCAGCTGGCCATCGTCCTTCAGTTCAGGACGGATCAGCCCAGCAGGTGTCTCAATGGACCAACGAAAACCGGGCTCATTTCCATCACTATCCGCCAGAAAACGCGCCAGACAGCGGATGCCATTGCCACACATCTCCGCCTCACTGCCATCTGCATTGAAGATGCGCATGCGCAAATCACCTTCAGCCTGGGGCGGTAGAGCCAGGATCACCCCATCGCCTCCGATGCCGAAGCGACGGTCACAGACCTGACGAACCCAGGCTGGATCGGGGTCGGTGATGGCAGATGGCAGCTGCCCATGACGACCTTCCAGGATCAGAAAGTCATTGCCAAGGCCGTGATATTTGCTGAAC
>CAJWLE010000262.1:0-2129 GCA_913042965.1 uncultured Synechococcus sp. | reverse complement strand
CTGACTCAGACGATGACAACGGTGGAGGTGGGTTGCGCCAGCCGGTATTGATTCCGATCCGCGTCCGAGATCAGGAGCGCTGAACTTCGCTTGGTCGTTTGATTTTTGAAAATCAAAGTTTTCAGCTGGCCATCAGATCGATGGCTGCACCTGATTTGACTTTGAGATTGCAGGGCATATGAGGGGGATAATCCCTTTCAACCGGGCAAGTTGCTCGAATGATCAATTCACCCATACGAACGCGGTATTCCCAGAGGTCGCCAAGAAATTCCCGGCCAACAATGGAGGCATGGCCACCATCATCGGCGACGATCTCAATATCCTTCGACTCAACCAGAACACAGCAGTTGTTCTCAGATGCGGTCGTTGCCCCCATCCGAATGTCCTGGTCACTCAGATCGCCTAGGGGACATGACCATTGATCGGGCTGAATCGATTGAGCCGGAATCACGTTGCGCTGCAGAACGAACGATCCGACAAACGGTGTTGCAGGCGTTCGAACAATGTCCTGAGGCGACGCGCACTGGTGGAGCACTCCATCTCGCATCACGGCAACCCGATCACAAATAGCCAGAGCCTCGTCGGGATCATGGGTCACGATCACTCCACTTGCGTCGCAGGCCTCCAGAACTGCGGAGAGTTCACTGCGCAGTCGGAGACGAACTTCGACGTCCAGGCTTGAAAAAGGTTCGTCAAGCAGAACAACCCTGGGCGATGGGGCCAAAGCACGCGCCATGGCCAAACGCTGGCGCTGTCCACCCGAGAGTTGGTGGGGATAACGCTGTTCCAGCCCCTCAAGTCCCAGCAGTGAAAACAACCAGGCCACACGCTCGTCGCCCTTCCCCCGCGAAAGACCGAAGCGAGCATTCCTCCAGGCATTCAAATGGGGGAAAAGGGCGTAATCCTGGAAAACCATGCCAACACCGCGTCGCTCCGGTGCCAACCAGGCACCATCACCAGCCACCAACTGCTGCCCCAACTGAACTGAGCCATGTTCAGGCCTCTCAAAGCCTGCAATGAGACGAAGCAGAGTTGTTTTTCCACAACCTGAGGGCCCCAGCAATCCAACCAGCTCTCCGGGAGCAACTTCAAGATCGACTCCGCGAAGTGTCCAGGCCTCAGCAGAGTTGCTGTAGCGGTGCCATACACCGTTCAGAGCAACCGTTGAGCCTGCAGACAAAACAGATCTAGTAGACATTTCATATTGGTGAATTGCGGCACCGATTAAACGTATTAAATGATCGGTTTCAGTGTGAGATTTAGTCTGAATCGTGCCGTCTGGTCAGCCAGGAAACAGCCGAATCATCACTTGAATCAGGGTTCCACCAAGACCCACCCCAACGCAAAGAGCTGCCAACACAGTTGATAAAGGCAATGGCTGTTCCATCTCATCAACAAACCACAGGCACCTTTCAGCCTCCTTGCTGGCCTGAGACATCACTGTGACTGGAACAACTGAGCAACATCGCAGATCACACAATCGCGGGAATCAATCGCCCTGAACCAACGCAATTGTGCGGCATTGAGCGATACGAATCAGCCCGGTTGAGCATGCATTCACCCCAGGTGATTTCGAGCTCGTCCTGGACTGCAACCCTCAAGACACTGCCAAAATGAACTTAAGCTTCGAGTGAATGCAGCGATGCAGAAGAGATCGCGTGGATCATTCGGATCGCTTGTTGAAGAGTGGCGTTCCAACATCAGTCGTTCCGTTCTGGTGATCGGCGCAGCGTTGATCGCCCTGCTTGCGATCTGGCCCCTGGTCACCCTGGTCATTGAGATGGTGGGGTCGCTGAATCAGGAAGGCTCAGGCCTCAGCTCTGATGGCCCGCTAATGGTCCGGGGCACCATTCAATTGCTGCTCGGGACAGCTTTTGTCGGAACCATCCTGGGGGCGACCAACGGCTGGCTGCTGTCCAACTGCCGCTTCCCTGGTCGTCGATGGCTTCGCATCGCCCAACTGATCCCTCTGGCCACCCCTGCCTATCTGCTCTCCGCAACTCTGGTGGATCTGTCGACCCGGGAGGGATGGCGCATTTACGGCATGGGATGGGGCATCGTCGTGATGGCGTTGACGACCTATCCCTATGTCTTCCTGCTGACAACAGAGAGCTTTTCCGTTGGCAGTC
>CAJWLE010000261.1:0-2130 GCA_913042965.1 uncultured Synechococcus sp. | reverse complement strand
GAGCATCCGGCTTTTAACCGGCTGGTCCTGAGTTCGAATCTCAGGCGACCCATTTCCAACGAACGGTTGTCGTCGTGTGATGATCCCGCACGACGAGTTTTCATTTCGCTGTTAGAAACAGCCAACACCGAAACGCTCGCAAGGGTTCAATGGCTTATCTGGTCTTCTTTGCCGTGACCCTGTTGTTGGCACTTCTTGGGGGTCTTTTTTCACGGGTCGCCGCCGAGAAGTACTGGATGTGATGCTCATTCATGACTGATGCCGATCTGATCGTCATCGGAGCGGGGCTTTCAGGCTGCGCCTTGGTGGCCCGTTTGCGTCAGCTCGGTTGGGAGGGTCAGATCGCCTTGGTGGAAGCTGGCCGCGGTGCGGGTGGACGCAGCGCATCCAGACGCCGGAGGGATCGAACGGCCTGGCGCCTCGACCATGGAGCGCCAGGACTGCATTTCAGTCAGCCGGTTGTGGCCGAGCTGAACCCCTTGCTGAGCAGCATGCGTGAGGCCGGGGTCCTTATTGAAGAGCCAGCCGCAATCATCAGCATCGATTCCGATGGCCAGCCGGCTGACAATGCTCCGAAGGCCCAGCCTGATGGTGGCTGGTGGCGTGGCATGCCTTGCATGGCCTCGTTATGTGAGCAGTTGCTGGAGCAGGCCGGGCCAAAACAACTCGCGCTTCACTGGCAACGACGAGTGCGCTGGCTGAGCCACCGAGATGGACTGTGGACCCTCTCGGATCAGGACAACACATGGCAGCTGAGAGGACGCAGCCTGGTGCTGAGCGGAAACCTCCTGGCCCATCCACGCTCTCTGGCCATGCTGAATTGGCCGGATGTGCCCCTTAGGGCAGCTGTTCCGCCGGGGGTGGATGGCGATCTGGATCAGGCCCTGGACCAACTCGCCCGCTGCAGGGCGGACGTGCGCTGGAACCTGATGCTGGATCTGCCACTGGAGGGGTCGACGTTGCCACGTCAGATCTGGCTTACGGCGGAAGCTCAACAGCGTTGGCGCGTGGAACGACTGGTGCTGCAGCCACAGGCCGATGGACGCACCGGGCTGGTGGTGCATGGACTGCACGACGGCAGCAACATCACGCCCGAAAGCCAACCGAATCTGCTGGCACGCCAGGAGAAGCGGCTAATCGCTGGACTGGAGCAGATGCTGGTGGGCATGCCGAGTCTTCAGGCCGCATGCCGACAGGCGACCAGCCTCGGGGTGATGCGCTGGGGCGCATCTCAACCCTTGGACCATCCGCTGCAACAACAACTGCAGTGGTGCCCCATCAGCGAGGTGGGCTTCTGCGGCGACTATGTGGAAGGAACGGGCTTCGGACGAGGCCAGGGAGCTCTCGAGAGTGGCGTTTTACTAGCCAAGCGAATGATTTCAGCGTGATTCAATCGGAGCCATGGAACTCATCGGCATCAACATCCGCAGCTGGCTTTACAGCGGCGAAAGCTGCTTGGAAGACATGGTGCTGGGGGTCGAAGAAAAAGCAGTACGTGACAGCTCAAACCATCTGTCCGCCGAAGAGTTTTATTCCTGCCTAGGGATTGTGGTCTGCCAGATCGGAAGCAATACTTTTGCTCACCTTTGCCAGGTTGTTGGGCACTACCGAGGGGAAGCCTCACAAGTGTGGGATCGCAGCCGAGGCGACGGACCGCCTGCGGGCGAAACCTATGAAATCAAAGTGCTGAGCAGGATTCATCGCGTTCCCGACGCCGTGACAGGACCGCTGGCCGACATGGGGATTCATCCGGATCACCGTGCTGCGGTGCTCCACTACCTGCTCGACATGGGCTGACAGCATCTAGGGACGCACCTCCACAACAGCCCGCGATATGCGATAAAAGGGTTATGGAATGGTTATGGAGAGATGAAGACAAGCACAGCCCACGCCCGACTGGAGTCCCTTCAACTGGCAGCTGAAGGATGCCTCTCGCGCAAGGAAGCGGTGAAGATCCTTGAGAAAGCTGAAAGGGCCCATCAAAAACTGGAATCCTCCGCAGCGCCGCTGCATCGCCGTCAGATCCTGTTGCTGCAGAACTGAACCGGAACACCAGCGGCTAAGATGAGCTCGCTCGGGGAGTGGCGCAGTTTGGTAGCGCGCTTGCTTTGGGAGCAAGATGCCGCAGGT
>CAJWLE010000260.1:0-2155 GCA_913042965.1 uncultured Synechococcus sp. | reverse complement strand
GAGCGAATCCCCCCATAGAACTGATTTGTTGCTGGATTGCTTCGGTTGAGACGTAGACGAGCCTGGGAATGTTGTCGTCTTGTTGATGATTTATTGATTCAGGAGTCCGAGCTTCAGTCCGGCAACGGCTGCCGCGGTGCGGCTGTTCACTTGCAACTTGCGCATGATCGATTGCATGTGATCACGAGCTGTTGTTGGGGCGATATAAAGCTCTGATGCCATCTCTTTGTTGCTCATTCCATCGGCGGCAAGTTGCAGCACCTCTCGTTCCCTTTCGCTGAGAAGATTTGGTGGATTGGTTTTTTTGGGATGGACCCGATTGAGTTCAGGGTCAATGAACTGCTGATTTTGATTGACAGCACGAAGTGCTGCCGCCAGAACGCATGTAGGCCCTCCAATGTTGTGGTCGAACACCACGCCTGATAAGAAAGCTTTTTTGAAAATGGCTGGATTCAGTGTGTGGTTATCAGTGAGAATCAGAATGAAGCGATGGTCGAGATTTGACTCGGTCAAGGTCTGAATCAGGTCCAGCCCTGAACCGTCAAAAAGATGTTCTGTGACAAAGACAACTGCTGGGTAAGGGCTCTCATTGAGATGATTTAGAACCGCTTCACCTGAGGTGCTGATTAGACCCGGGTGGGAGCAGTTGAGCTTGGTGAGTTCATTCACCGCCTCCAGTGCGACCAGCTTCGGGTAAACGCAACTGATGATCGAGCGATCATGGATCAATCGCCCAAGCTCAGAGAGGAAATTCTTGAATGACATATCCATGAGTGCTCGGTTCTCAATGAAGGGCAGCAGATGTCAGAGCTGAGGTGGTTGAACTGGTTGACAAATCAAATCGGTTGTTTTCTATGAAGCCAGTTCAAGCAGTCTGCCAGTGGCTATTCGTCTGCGCTGTCGTCGAGTCTGGATGTCGTCTCTGATGCGTTCGTTCCGCAATCAGCTTGTGCCCTCACCAGTGCGACGCCATCTGATTGTGGTGGACGTGCCGCGCTGCTGAGATCCAGAGCTCCTAGAGGGTTGGCAAGCGGGGGCAGGCGTCCACCAAAGTGCGGCTGATGTTGGCCTGTGGTGCGGCGAAAATGCGATCTCCGGGCCCCTCTTCCACGATCCGACCGTGGTCCAGCACGATCACCCGGTGGCAGAAGCCACTGGCCACGGTCAGGTCGTGGGTCACAAAAATCAGTGCCAGACCAAGTTCGTCTTGCAGGGTTCGCAGCAGGCCCAGCACGTCGGCCTGCACTTCGGCATCGAGCATGCTCACGCTCTCATCGCAGATCAGCACCTGGGGTCCGAGGGCCAGAGCCCTGGCGATCGACACCCGTTGTTGCTGACCGCCCGACAACTGCCGCGGCAGGCGGTCCTGGAAGTCTTCGGCGGGGTTCAGGCCAACCCGTTCAAGCAGCTCCCTGCTGCGTTCCCGTGCCGCTGAACGACTGCAGATGCCGTGGATCAGCAGTGGATCAGCGATGGCATCCCCCACGGTCAGGGCCGGGTTGAGACAGGCCAGAGGGTCCTGGAACACCATCTGCAGAGCTCGGCGGGCTTTGCGCAGCGACTCGCCCTTCAGCTGCAGCAGATCGTGCCCCAGCAGATCCACCCTGCCGCCGCGGATCGGGCTGAGCCCCATCAGGGCCCTGCAGAGAGTGCTCTTGCCGCAGCCGGAGGCTCCAACCACCCCAAGGCTTTCTCCGGCATGGAGCTCGAAGCTGACGCCATCGACGGCCTTCAGCCAGAGCGGCGACCAGGGCAGCCCACCGATGGCATGCCAGCAGCGCATCTCCTCCACGCGTAAAACCGGATTGCTGGGGGGATGCTCCGGCGTGTGGCCCCCTTCCCGCTCCCGGGCGGAGGCCAGCAGCCGTTGGCCCACATCGGAGCGGGGCGCCGTCAACAGCTGACGGCTGGGTCCGTCCTCAACCTTGCGTCCCCCATCGAGCATCGCCATGCGATCACACCAGCGGGCCGCCATCGCCAGGTCGTGGCTGATCAGCAGCAGGGCGCTGCCCAGGTCGCGGCAGAGCCCACTGAGCTCAGCCATTACCTGGTTGGCCACTGCCACATCGAGGCTGGTGGTGGGTTCATCCGCGATCAGCAGAGGCGGCTCCAGGGCGATGGCTAGGGCGATGCCCAGCCGCTGGCGCATCCCGCC
>CAJWLE010000259.1:0-2164 GCA_913042965.1 uncultured Synechococcus sp. | reverse complement strand
AGCTTCAGGAAGTGGGGCTCAAGCTGACCGTCCTCGCCGATCAGCTGGATCTGGTCTCAGGGGGTCGGTAAGGAGCGCAATCGCCAATCCATTGATGACTGCTCAAGCACATCACCGAAGGGTTCCACGCGCCCGCCGATGTGGTGATGGAGAAAGTGCTCCTCTAACGCTGCCCAGGCCAAAGCATTACGGGGATTGGCCCAGCCATGCCCCTCATCAGGAAACACAACAAAATCAATTGGCAGTTTGCGAGCCGTCATTGCAGCGGCGATGGATTCACTCTCCTCAAGGCTGACCCGCGGATCATTGGCTCCGTGACCCAACAGAAGAGGGCGTTGAATCTGATCCACATGATTGATCGGAGAAATGGCATCGAGGTCCACACTGCCGACACCAATCATGCGTTCAAAATTGATGCGAATGGCTTCCCAATAAGGAGGAATCGATGCCAACAATGTGCGGAGATTGGAGGGTCCGACTTCTGAAACCGCTGCGGCAAACAAAGTTGGATCACGCGTCAATCCAGCCAAAGCGGCATAGCCGCCATAGGACCCGCCCTTGATCACCAGTTTGTCAGGGTCAGCAATGCCCTGATCTACAGCCCAGCGAACAGCATCAACAAGATCATCCTGCATCCGGGCGTACCACTCACCTTCTCCTGCCAGCAGGTGAGCCTTTCCGAAACCAGTACTGCCGCGATAGTTCACACTCATCACGTGATAGCCCCGATTGGCAAGCCACTGATGGGTGCGATCTAAACCCCAATAATCTCTGGCCTGAGGGCCACCATGAACGACGAGAACAAGAGGCTGCGGCCCATCGTTGGAGAGAGCACTGCGCGTTAAATACGCCGGAATCCGCCGGCCATCCCGGGCCTTGAGGTCGAGGCTTTCCATCGACGCCAGGGTGTAATCGTCCAGTCTTGGCTGAACTGAAAACAACAGTTGATGCTGACGGCGATCCCGATCCCAGAGCCAGATTTGCTCGCCCTGACGATCGGAAGCGACCACAACCAACCAGAGCCGATCCTTCCTGTCGCGATCGAACACCGAGAACTCATTGGAGCCCGCCAAACGTTCTAAGGCGTCGTAATCAGGGAGCAGCGAAGGATCCAAAACGAAACGCTGACTGCGCAGATCCGTTTCGACCAGCACCGAGGGTTCGCCAGTCTCGATCTGACTCAACGCGATGCCTAACGCTCCACTTGTTGCACGGTGCACGACTTCAAAACCACAGTCGGTCGTGCAGCGCTCCAGCTCCTGACGACTCCAACGCACAAGTCGAGGTTTGTCTTCTCCCGTGCTCAGTTGCCCATAAAGCCACTGACCATCACGGGTAAACCCTGCTGGCCCAGATAAGCGAGCATCTTCGAAATCGAATTTGAGAAAAGGTCGCCACTCCTTCTCACCAGGCAAGCGAAGCTCATAGGCCTGGCCGCCATTGGCCAAGGCTTCGGTGCGCAGATAGGGATGCCACTCACCATTGAGGCGATCGACTCCAACGGGTCGACCGTCATCCACTTGATAAAGCAGTTTGCGCTCTCCACTTGCAATATCGAGCACATAAAGATCGTGATAGCGAGGATCACGATCATTGAGGCCAACCACCAATTCACCCGGTACATCGCGGTCTGAGGCAGTGACAATCGCCAAGACACCAGATGATGGGGTGAGATCAACCGACTCCCCTGTGCGAGGGTCAATTCGCACCAGCACAGTGTTTTCATCCCCTTGTGCATCTCTGCTGGAGATCAGAAAGCGCCCATCAGCAGTCCAATCGGCACCCTGTTGCGGCCGATCAGTCTTCCGAGTCAGCAGATGGGGCTCTTCACGCCCATCCAGATCACGGACCCAGAGGTTGAGGACTCCTCGGTAAGGAGCGAGGTAGGCAATGCGGGTGCCATCAGGGCTGAGTTGAACCCCGGCAATCTCCGGATTGCCGAACAACACCTCACGTGGAATCAGCGGCGGTATGGAGCTGGCATCCATCGCTTGACCGGAGATGGTCATGCTTCCGGCCAGACCCACCAACAGAGCTGTTCCCCAACGCAGACCTCTTTTCAGCAAAACCTTTCCTGATGACCAGACCCCAATTTTGAACGCTCAAAGCAGGTCGCGCAGACGAGAGATCACCTGATCAGCCAGGGGCTGATTCATCAGTCGTT
>CAJWLE010000258.1:0-2164 GCA_913042965.1 uncultured Synechococcus sp. | reverse complement strand
GCAATGAAGGTTTTCGCAGCAGTCCTTCTGGCTCTCGCCGCCAGCTGTCACGTCAACGCTGAACCTTCTCCCGGTCCTTCCCCAGAGTCGATTCCTGATTTGGAAGCCCGTCAACAGGCCCTGAAACTTCTCTGCCCCATCGCACAGAAAGCTGGAGGCGGCTGGGGAGACGACAACATCAACCGAGGCATCGCCTCTATCCAGTACGGCGAAGAGTGGCCACCAAACCGGGCTCAGTTCTCGGCTTACAAACTCTGTTTGATAAGGGGCTATTCGAAGTGACCGATTGCTCATGCTCAGTGGGTTGTTGTTGAGACGAGACCGTTGCGGGGTGGTGGTATGGCGCTGAGTCAGTCCTGGGCGGGGTCAGAATCGAGAAATGGGTGTGAGGGTTTGGAATCTGCAGGAATGGACCGATTCTGGAGACGTCAATGACGATGCGGTCAGACCCTGTTCTCCAGCGAACATCCTGGATACCTCTCGCCAGGAACGGGCATGCATGGCGCACCCATCGCCTAGTGGTCCATGAGGCTGAAGGCTGGGCCGAATTGCGACCGAACCTTCCTCACAGCAGGCCATTGCTGATTGTGAGTGAGGCAACGGGGCTGATCCTGATCGTCTGGCAGATCGCCAGAGACGTTCTGTCGTCCACTGATGTCGTAACGACCGGCTGGCTCGCTTGGCTGACCGTCGTTTTGATCTTCATGCCCATCTATGCACTAACGCTGCGGACGGTTGTTTTCGATTTCCGATCCGGTCGTTTCTGGGAGCAGAGGATGGCCTGGCAAGCTCGGCCGAAAGGCGCTCCCCCAGCCCATCCGGCTCGATCAACCGCAGCTGTTGGTGGCAGTCTCAGGGGGATTTATGCCATTCAATTGCTGGGGGAAAGCGTTTCAACTTCAGGAGCATTTGCTCCTCAGGGGCTTTCGCATCTGCGACACCGATATTTCTACAAGAGCTATGAACTCAATCTGGTCAATCGTCGTGGTGGACGCCTCAATCTGATTGATCACGCTGATCTGGCCGGACTGCGTCGCGACGCTGATCAACTGGCCTGGTTCCTGGATGTTCCGCTCTGGGATGGGGTTAACAATCAAGGCATGTCGATGACCGATCTGAAGATGGAGGTGTGGCGCAACAATTTCTGATGCTCAGCCACAACGCGATTGAGGCGTGGGAAACGATGCAGAAGTCATGTAGCTGAAAACCTTGTCAGCCCAGGTAGTGACTTAGTCGATGACTTTGGCTAGTCCTGATAGCAGCAGTTGATTGAGGCTTGCCAAGTTCCTACGGCGGCGCAAGGCGTGATCAAGGATTTAGACCAATAGAGCCTGCATGTACGCCGGGACCTGACTTTGAGGCATGCAAGCGTGATTTCTTCATCGCAGGAGCTGGACTCTTGTTTTGGGGTGTCGCAGCGATTGCCATTACTGGGCTTGCCAGCTGGTTTGCCTTATCCGGCAGATTGAACCTGGCGATGGTGACTCTTGAGCAAAAGATCCGGTCGATGCTTAAGTCCGAGAGAAAGTGATCCCTGCAGCACAACGCCATCGAAGCCTGGGAAACGATGCAGAAGTCAGGCGACTGGAAGTGATACGCGGCTAAGTAGTAATGATGTTTGAATGATATTAAGACAACGCCTATTAGCAAAAATCAAAAACATGCAACAGTCGATTGCTCTTGGCCTCCTTTTCCTTATTTTATTGGCAGCTGCAATGCTAAACACACTTCAGCGCACTATTTTATTTCAAGACCCAAAAGCATTTGGGACCTGGATTGAGAACATCAAATTGGTTTGGAATGCTCCAACACCAACACTTCCCGAGGGCAGGCCAAGACTCGAACTTAGTTACGATAACTTTGTTGATTTGGTTGAAAAAAGGCGCGTCAGCAGGGCTTTGATTCCATTTAGCCGTGGAAATGCACAGGTGGTATTAACTGATGGACGACGGGCTTATGTGGAGTTGATCAATGATAAAAAGCTGTTGGATATACTTTCTGAACATGACGTCGATTTTTCAGTAAGACCAAAGTGATTGACCTCATCGTTTCCCAGGCTTCGATTGCTTTGCACGCTCGGATGATGGTCAGATGGTCTGCCCACCAAGAAACGAATTCATTTCAGGCTTTAAGCGTGGTATCTGCGACACTAATGGCATGAAAC
>CAJWLE010000257.1:0-2182 GCA_913042965.1 uncultured Synechococcus sp. | reverse complement strand
GCACCTGATGTGGTGACCATCTGTTACGGATTGGCGGCCAGCATGGGGGCCTTTCTGCTGACCGGCGGGACCAAGGGCAAACGCCTGGCTCTCCCCAATGCCCGGATCATGATTCACCAGCCTCTTGGCGGAGCTCAGGGTCAGGCGGTGGACATTGAAATCCAAGCCAAGGAAATTCTTTTCCTCAAGGAAACGCTTAACGGCTTGATGGCAGAGCACACCGGCCAGCCCCTCGACAAAATCTCAGAAGACACCGACCGGGACTACTTCCTTTCCCCGGCAGAAGCGGTTCAATACGGATTGATTGACCGCGTCGTGGACAGCTCCGAGGGCGAAGGAATCATTACGGAGAGCTGACAAGCAACGCTCCGTTGTCGATCCTGAGTCTTCAGAGGGACCACCCGGTCATCTCTGTGATGTCCGTCTGAGGTGCCCGGCGTTCGATGGCGAAATTCGATGCCCATCTGAAGTGCTCGTTCTGCGGCAAATCGCAGGATCAGGTGCGCAAACTGATTGCCGGCCCGGGCGTCTACATCTGCGACGAGTGCATCGATCTCTGCAACGAGATCCTGGACGAAGAACTGGTGGACAGCCAAGGCAACGCTCGGCATGGAGCGGATCAAAGCCGCAAAGCGAGTCCGGCGCCCCATAAAACAGGGGCTCCTGCTCCCACTCTGGCCTCGATCCCCAAACCCCAGCAGATCAAGAGCTTCCTAGATGAACAGGTGGTGGGCCAGGACGCCGCCAAGAAGGTGATGTCTGTTGCCGTCTACAACCACTACAAACGCCTCGCCTGGAAGGGAGATGGCCAGGGGGAGACCGAACAAACCGCCACACGGCTGCACAAGAGCAACATCCTGCTGATCGGACCCACCGGCTGCGGCAAGACACTTCTGGCTCAGACCCTGGCAGAGATGCTGGACGTGCCTTTCGCCGTGGCCGATGCCACCACCCTCACCGAAGCCGGGTACGTGGGGGAGGATGTGGAAAACATCCTGCTGCGTCTGCTGCAAAAGGCCGACATGGATGTGGATCTGGCGCAGCGCGGCATCATCTACATCGACGAGATCGACAAAATCGCCCGCAAGAGCGAAAACCCCTCGATCACACGGGATGTTTCTGGAGAAGGAGTCCAGCAAGCGCTGCTGAAGATGCTGGAGGGCACCGTTGCCAACGTGCCTCCCCAGGGGGGCCGCAAACATCCCTATCAGGACTGCATCCAGATCGACACCAGCCAGATCCTGTTCATCTGCGGTGGTGCCTTCGTCGGCCTCGATGAGGTGGTGCAAAAGCGGATGGGTCGGAATGCCATCGGTTTCATGCCCGGTGACAACCGAGGTCGCAGTCGCAACAACCGGGAACTGCAGGCCTCCCAGGTGCTGAGGCATCTGGAGCCTGATGACCTGGTGAAGTACGGCCTGATTCCGGAATTCATCGGTCGGATGCCGGTGAGCGCTGTGCTCGAACCGCTGGATGAAACCACACTTCAATCGATCCTCACCGACCCGCGCGATGCACTGGTGAAGCAGTTCCGAACGCTGCTGAGCATGGACAACGTGCAGCTGCAGTTCGACGCTGACGCCATTCAGGCCATCGCCAAGGAAGCGCATCGGCGCAAGACCGGGGCGAGGGCCCTGCGCGGAATCGTGGAGGAGCTGATGTTGGATCTGATGTACGACCTGCCATCCCAGAACGAGGTGAAGGAGTTCACCGTGACCAAGGCGATGGTGGAGCAACACACCGGCGGCAAGGTGCTGCCGCTGCCAGGTGCGGATCAGCAGAAGACCGCCTGAATGCAATGGTGATAAAACACCGATGTGAGCATGGATTCACATTGGTGGAAATCATGATTGCGCTGGTGATAACCGGAATACTTAGTAGTATTGCAATATCATCTTATAGAGAACAAACTAAAAAAGCCCATGCCACTGAAGTCAAGATTCAACTCAGCGCCGCTTCCCGAAAACTAATTTCGACCACAAGCGGCTTTGCTGAAACCACAGAAGCAAACTGCATTGCTAATGCAGAACTGCACCATTCCAAGAACTTTGCCTACAGCTGTAAAAAACGCGACGGGGATAGCAACATCTTTGATATTACAGCCAAACCATTACGCGATATTGGAGTCGGAGGCGTACTCAGTTTTGGGATTGGATACGACAAAATTTGCTGGGACATTTGC
>CAJWLE010000256.1:0-2190 GCA_913042965.1 uncultured Synechococcus sp. | reverse complement strand
GGTGCTGAGTTCGGCCAGTGCTGCTTCGCTGCAATTCGTCCATGAGGGCCGCGGCATCCCCTTGATGGGACTGCTGCTGGGTGGAGTTGCTGCCTTGGCTGCCCAGTGGACCGCGAGTCGGCTTGATCGATTTGATCCGGTGGTTTTGGTGCGCTGTTTGCGCGGTTTGGCGATTGTTCTGGCGATCGATAGCTGCCGACGGGCCGCCCAACTCTGGTTGAGCTGAGTGCTGTTCAGTTCAAGAGAGCCCAAAAGCTGTCGTTCAGTTCGTAACCGAGGGCTGCAGACATTTGTGAAAGGTTGCCGCGCATCGTTCGGTCGAGCTGCTCTTGGCAGAGGTCATCCAGCTGCATTAAACGATGGGTGATCCAAAGCTCAAGCGCTTGGGGATCGAAGCGGAGTCCTTCAGTGCGGTTAAAGCTGTGGGGAACCACCATCGCAACGTGGCGAATCAGGCTGCCGCGGTCACGCTCCAGCATGAGTGGTAGCCAGGGATAGCGGGCATCCGCCCGTAAAGACCACAACCGAGGCTCTGGGCACTCCGCGAGTTCCCGTGGGTCTTCTGGGTCCCGTGGCCAGTGAAAGTTGAGCTCGAGGATTGGCCCCTGTTCCAGCAAATCCTTAAGGGGCTGATCGGACCAGATCTGCAGCGGACTGAGATCGAGACGGCGAATTGATTCGGCATCAATCAGAACCGGATCCATGAGCAGGTGTGACAGGCCTTTGCGAATGATGGCCTCTAGAGCCCTCAAGGGAGAAGAATGAATGCGTTTGATGCATGTCAGCCATGGACTCCGCAATTTCCTCCCCTGAGATCTTCATTGCTCTCGTGGTGGCCGCCCACGCAGCCATTTTGGCTTTGCGCCTTTCGGTGAGCCTCTATCGCGCCTGATCCCAGTCATTCATTGATGGGATGACCTTGGCATCGGTATCGGGGTGCGTTACAAGCGGGTAACGCGCTTTGTCCTTTGTCTTCGTATCAGGCTCGAGCACAGCCACAATCTCGGCCTGATGCAGCATCCCTGGCAGCCGCAATTCAGCTGCAGACCGATCGTCGTGAGATGCAATGCAGCGTCATGGCCTTGGCGGTCAAAGTGGGTTTGGTGATTTTGGGTGGTGTCAGCTTGATCCGCCTTTCCGGTGCTTATCAAGAGCGTCTCGACCGTCACGGGGAGTTGGCAGCTGTTGTGGCAGTGGAGTCGGTGAAATTAGAAGCTCTTCAAAAGCGCTTTGATCGTGTGTTCAGCATTGGTGGCGAGCAACGCCTGATGGGTGAACAGGATCAGTGGATTGCTCCCAATCGAATTCGGATCATCTGGCGCTGAGTTTCGTAACCACGGGCGCTGGTGATTGCGTCGTGGCGTTCAAACTGTTTTTCTCTTGAGGTTCCGCCATGACCAGCACTCCTGGCACTGTTCTGATCACGGGGACCACCTCTGGTGTCGGCTTGAACGCCGCCAAGGCCTTGGCCTCCCGAGGATGGCAGGTGATCACAGCGAACCGAAGTCCGCAGCGGGCTGCTGCTGCTGCTGATGCTTTGGGGATTCCGAAAGAGCGTCTCCAGCACGTTCTGATGGATCTCGGTGATCTGGACAGTGTGCGTCGGGCTGTGCAAAGTCTTCCGGTCTCCCTTGATGCCGTTGTTTGTAATGCTGCGGTCTACAAGCCGAAGTTGAAGCAGCCCGAGCGTTCGCCGCAGGGATATGAACTGTCCATGGCCACGAATCACCTTGGCCACTTTTTACTGATTCACTTATTGCTCGATCGCTTGAAGGGTTCGAATCATCCGTCTCGTCGTGTTGTGATCCTCGGCACTGTTACGGCAAATTCCAAAGAGTTGGGTGGAAAGATTCCAATTCCTGCGCCAGCTGACTTGGGCGATCTCTCGGGATTTCAAAAGGGCTTTTTGGACCCCATCGCGATGGCAAGTGGCAAAGCCTTCAAGCCTGGTAAGGCTTACAAAGACAGCAAGCTTTGCAACATGATTACCACGCAGGAGCTTCATCAACGACTTCATCAAGACACGGGACTGACATTTAGCTCGCTTTATCCGGGCTGTGTTGCGGATTCACCTTTGTTCCGTAATACCCCGAAGGCATTTCAGAAAATTTTCCCGTGGTTTCAAAAAAATATCACTGGTGGTTATGTCACTCAAGCTTTGGCGGGAGACCGTGTTACGCAAGTGGTGGC
>CAJWLE010000255.1:0-2238 GCA_913042965.1 uncultured Synechococcus sp. | reverse complement strand
CAGGGCCGAGTCGGTAGCGCACAGCATCACGTCCGACAGATCCAAGACTGGAAGACGCCGCAATCGGCGCAGCTGCGACTAGTGGAGCCGCTGCCAGCGCAACCAAACCGGCCACCAGAGCTGCGCACCCAGCCATGTACCGGCCATGAAGGGGGAACGAAGCACGAAGGGTGGCGGTCATAACAGCATCCGAAACAAATCGGAGCACGAAGAGCGGCCTTAATCTTCCCTCAAAATGAGACGGTTTGGAATAACGATGACGCTGTCTGGTCCGTCCATCCCGATCGCGATGGCCGAAGCCACCGACACCCGTCTGCTGGCCATCGACGAACTGGACCTGCACCTGCTGGCAGGACACAAGTTCGACGCTGTGGCCGACTCCGTTGGTCGGCTGAGGGAATCCACGTACCGCCAGCAACTGTCGGGTTCCGGCGACGAACGCGACCTCGACGGGCGCGATGCCCACTACGACCACCTTCTGCTGGTGGAACGCAAAAGCGGATTGTTAGCCGGCGCAGCACGCCTTCAGTTCATACCAGCCGGCTCCACCGAACTCCCCGGCCGAGAAGGGTCCTACCTGGAGCATGTGTATCCCGGAATCAAAGCTCAGCTCGCCGCCCAGCAAAACCATCTGGAGATCGGTCGTGTCGCCCTGGCGCAGCGCTTCCAGCGGCAGCCCCATTCCCTGATGGCCCTGTTCCGTGGGGGAATCCTGTTGGCAGCACTCAGTGGTTATGACCTGCTGCATGGATTGGTGTCTTACAACCATTTCGCCCAGAGCGATGCGGTGAACACCGCTTTTCTCACAGCGATGATGCGCCCCCCCTACAGGCGCCAGGGCGTGGATCTGCCTGTTCCAAGACATCCCATCGCAGACATCGCACCGGATGACAATCCTCACCTGAGCGGCAATATCCAGGCCCTGGAGCAGGAGATCCGGCGGCAATATTCGGAAGACTTTCGCCTTCCGGTCCTGCTGCGTCAGTACTTCAACCTGATGGAAGCCAAGGTTTGCGACTTATCCCTGGCGCGCGACTTCAATCAGATCACTGAAATTCTGATGGCCGCCAATCTCCGCGACCTTCCCCCGGAACGGTTGGCACTGTTCATCGATCTCCCCCATCAACCGCTCTACCAACAGTTCAGCTGGTACCGCGGCAAGAAATGACCCCTCCGACGCTGGTACTTTGACCTGACGACAGAGGACTGACGCGTTGGGAGACAGGTTCCCTGATAAGCAGGAGCTGCAGGGACGCTTGATCGAGATCCTGCATCGGATCTCTGGGGCTGATCCTGCGGCGATTACCCCGGAAGCCCGCCTGATGGAAGACGTTGGTATCGATTCTCTTGGCTTCTATGAAATCTTGATCGAAGCCGATACAAGCTTTGGAATCCGCATCCGCGAAGAAGAGCTGCTGAAGTTCCGCACCGTTGGTGATGTGCAGAACCATCTGGAGCAATTGAGTCTTCAGCGATCCCATGCCGATCAGGCCTGAACCCAGTGCCGTAATCGGCTGGGGTTCCATCACCCCACTGGGTGGGGATCCACACAGCACCTGGCAAGCGTTTCGCGATGGCCGGAGCGGAATTCAATCGCTGAAGGACGACTGGTCGCTGGATCTGCCTGTCCGCATTGGTGGACGCGTGTCCCCATCAGCTCTCGAAAGCCTCTCACCGTTGCTCCGACGGCGATCCGATCGCTGTGCTCAATTGGCGTTGGTGGCGGCCAGACAAGCCTGGACGATGGCCTCCTCTTTAACGGACGGCATCCATCCCAGCCGTATTGCTGTGGTACTGGGCACCGGCATCGGCGGCCTTTCCACGATGCACGAGCAGCACCTGCAGTTAACTGAGGGGGGCCCGGACCGGGTCAATCCCCTGACGGTACCCATGCTGATCCCGGATGCGCCAGCCGGGCAGGTGGCCATTGATCTAGGGATTCAAGGTGGTGCACACACGCCGGTTTCAGCCTGCGCTTCGGGCGCCGAGGCACTGATGCTGGCGCAGATGCTGCTGAATGACGATCGAGCCGATCTGGTGTTGGCCGGTGGTGCGGAAGCCCCGGTGAACCGCCTTGGTTTGGTGGGCTTCTCAGCCATGCGAGCTCTGTCCAGTTGCAACGATGCTCCGAAGGAAGCGTCCCGCCCCTACGGAGCGGATCGGGATGGTTTCGTGCTGTCGGAAGGGGCTGGAATGATTGCCCTGATGCGCAGCAGTGATACGCCAGCATCTGCCGCG
>CAJWLE010000254.1:0-2247 GCA_913042965.1 uncultured Synechococcus sp. | reverse complement strand
GGCTACGGCGGTGGCGGTGGTGGCGGCTACGGCGGTGGCGGTGGTGGTGGTGGTGGTGATGACCGCCGTTCCGGAGCGCGTGGCTGGGAGGATCGCAGCTATGGAGCTCGCGACAACGCAAGCGGTGGTGGCGATTCCAATCCTTATGAGGATGGCCGCAGCCGTCGTCGTCGTGGCTCCTCCACCAGTGGTGGAGATGATTATTCCGGCTACGGGGGTGCTGAAGGCTGAATTCAGCCGATCAAAGGCCGGCCTCTCTCAGTTGGCGACCGGCCTCCTCCAGCACACTCAGATCCGCTTTTGGTTTCTGCGCTTTTTCTCCGAGATTCCTCCGCCAGTGACGTGCTCCTGGTACACCTTCCACTAACTGCATCAAGTGGCGGCAGAGATCCCAGAGACGGCCACCACGGCTGAGGTGGGCTGATGCGTGGGGGATCAGGCCGATAACAACATCCGAAGCTCTGACCATCCGCGGTGTGTCGCCAAAGATCTGCGCGTCCATGCCGCTCCAACGCAGAGGGTGTGCATAGGCAGCTCGCCCCACCATTGCTCCATCGCAAGTTTTCAAGGCCTTCAGGCAATCTTCGGGTGAGTCCAGGCCGCCATTGAGCTCAATAATCAATTCGGGTCGACGCTGCTTGAGGGCGGCCACTCTGTCGTGTTGGAGGGGCGGAACAGTCCGGTTCTGTTTGGGATCAAGCCCTTCCAACCAGGCTTTGCGGGCATGCACCGCAAAGCGAGATGCTCCGGCTGCTGCCACCCGATCCACAAATGCGGTGAGCAGGTCATCGCTGTCGAGGTTGTCAATGCCAATTCGGTGTTTCACTGTCACAGGCAAGGAACTTGCCGTTGTCATTGCTTCCACACATCGGGCCACCAGGTCAGGCTCCGCCATCAGGCAAGCCCCGAAGTTCCCGGCCTGAACCTTCTGGCTGGGACATCCCACGTTCAGGTTGATTTCGTCGTAGCCCCAATCCTGGGCGAGGCGGGCCGCATCGCTCAGCAGGTCTGGATCATCACCCCCCACCTGGAGGGCAATCGGATGTTCTGCAGCATCGAAGTCAAGCAGCTTGTCGCGGCGTCTGCTGTGGTGCAGGGCCTGGGCCACGACCATCTCCGAGTACAGCAGTGCGCGTTGGCTGATCTGCCGCATCAGCACACGGAAGTGGCGATCCGTGCAGTCGAGCATCGGCGCCACGCTGAAGCGGTAGGCAGCGGTGTCGGGAGCAGTCATGGATCCATTAGAACCGCTGGTGTCGCCGCTTTCTGGATGCTGTGGTCTTCAACTCCGTTGTCTCTCGTCGATCCATGCTGATGGCAGCGATGACTGGAGTGTTCGGCAGCATCTCTGGGGCACAACCTGTGTTGGCTGCATCAAAGGCCAGTGACTCGGCCTGGAATCTCAGCGACGATGTCTGGAGAGAGCGACTGACTGCTGAGGCTTACCACGTGCTTCGCAACGAAGGGACGGAGCGCCCCTTCACCAGTTCTTTGAACGACGAAAAGCGACCCGGGAATTATCACTGTGCTGGCTGCGATCAACCGTTGTTCTCCTCGCAGGCGAAGTTCAACAGCGGCACCGGCTGGCCCAGTTTTTTTGAACCTCTCGAAGGTGGGGTCGCTACGAAAGTAGATTTCAAATTGATCATTCCTCGCACGGAGTACCACTGCAGCCGCTGCGGTGGTCACCAGGGGCACGTATTCAATGACGGACCCCGACCGACGGGTAAGCGCTACTGCAACAACGGCGTCGCACTGCGGTTCCAGCCCGCCTGATCTGATCGTTGTTGGGGGTGGTCCAGCCGGTTACATGGCTGCCATCACTGCAGCGGAGCAGGGTGTTGCCGGAGTGCTGGTGTTGGAAGGCACTCCGGAGCCGCTCCAGAAAGTGCGCATCAGTGGTGGTGGACGCTGCAATGTCACCCATGCCTGCTGGGACCCCCTTGAGTTGGTTTCCCATTACCCACGGGGAAGCCGCCCTTTGCGGGGTCCGTTCAGCCGTTTTGCCTGTGGTGATGCAGTTGCCTGGTTCCATGAACACGGCCTCACCCTTGTGGAAGAGCCGGATGGTCGGATGTTTCCGATCCAGAACCGTTCTGAGGCAGTGATTCAGTGCCTGCGTCTGGCTGCTGTGACGGCAGGTGTGCAGCTCCGCACCCGAGCGATGGTGCAGCGCGTGACAGTTGATGCTGACGGTGAATTTGTGGTCGAAGGCCGCGGCCTGGAGGAACCATGTAGGGCGCGCAG
>CAJWLE010000253.1:0-2251 GCA_913042965.1 uncultured Synechococcus sp. | reverse complement strand
CGTACCGGGTGCTGTTGATCACCAGCCTGCGGCCATAGGTTTCACGTAAATCTCTCAACAATTTCAGTCCTCGTCGCCCTTTAGCCCGTTTTTCAATGTTGGTGGAATCCGACAGTTGCTGCATCTCATCGATCACAGACTCCGCAACGATCACCTGACCTTCCAACAGACCACAGGCGAGCATGCCGCGAATCCGTCCATCGATGATCACGCTTGTATCGAGGATTTTTGCGGTGGCAGGGGTGAGCACCCCATCGGCCACAAGAAGTGCCTCTGTGCTGGCTGGGTTGAACAGTCGAAGCAGGGTGCGACCGTGCACTTCGGCAAGGTTGCTTCCCAAAATTCCGAAAAACACATTGCTGACGACTGCCAGAAGTGGCTTCACTAAGGCAACGCCGCCAGAGAAAGGCAGCAGCAACACTGGAAGCAGCAACAAGTTGGCGACCAGCAAGCCCAGGATTAATCCCAAGGCTCGGCTCACGAGCAGGTCGGTCGGCATCGTGCGGACCTGCTGCATCAGGCTGACCCGCAGCCTTTTGAAGACCAAGCCAGCGATCAATCCGATGCCACCGCCTGACGCGGTCAGGATCAAACGAAGTTGTTCCGCATCGGTGGTTTCATTCACCACTCCGATCGGAAGGAGATGAATTCCCATCCACCCAGCGGCTGAGCCAGAGAGGATGAACAGCAGCAGGATGAGCGGATCCACCATGGGTTCAGGTCGTGGCAGCTCAGTCCGAATAATCGAAGCATGCCTTATTCCGCTCCACCTCGCAGCGCCTACCTCCACATTCCCTTCTGCCACCGTCGCTGTTACTACTGCGACTTTGCTGTTGTTCCCCTCGGAGATCGGGCCCGCGGTGGCCAGGGACCAGGGAGTGCTTCGATCCAAAGTTATCTCCAGGTCTTGCATCACGAGATCGCTTCTGCGCCAACGGGTCCACCGCTTTCAACGGTGTACTTCGGTGGCGGAACTCCATCGCTTTTAAGCCCAGCTCAGATCGCCGAGTTACTGAGTCAGCTTCGGTTGCGCTACGGCCTGCAAGACGGTGCGGAAATCACGCTGGAGATGGATCCCGCCAGTTTTGATCAGCATCAGCTGAAGGAAGTTTTGGCCTTTGGGGTGAATCGGATCAGTCTTGGAGGGCAAAGTTTCGACGATGGGGTCTTGGAGCAATTGGGTCGACGCCATCGCTCCAAGGATCTTTTAGAGGCCTGCGAATGGATGGACGATGCCCATCGGTCTGGTGAACTGAGCTCCTGGAGCTTGGATTTGATTCAGAGCCTCCCTGGGCAGACCGTTGAGGACTGGGGGCATCAATTGAATCGGGCCATCGCCTGTGGATCGCCTCATATCTCGATCTACGACTTGTCTGTAGAACCTGGAACCGTTTTCCACCACAGGCTTCATCACGGTGATCTGACCTTGCCCGACGACGATGTCTCGTGCGATCTGATGGCACTGACATCCTCGCGTCTATCCGAAGCGGGTTTCCGCCGTTACGAAATTTCGAACCATGCCAGACCTGGCCATGCATCGCGGCACAACCGGGTGTATTGGAGCGGAGCCGGTTGGTGGGGATTTGGCATGGGGGCAACATCCGCTCCATGGGGAGAACGCGTCGCTCGACCGCGGACCCGTGAGGCCTATGCAGCGTGGTTAAACGATCCTCGAGAACCGGAGGGTGGAATCGGAGTGCCCCTCGATGAGCAGCTGCTGGTGGGCTTGCGGCGTGAGGAGGGAATGGATTTGGGCGCACTCGATCTGAGCTCCGCTCAGATCACAGCCTTGGAAGAGCGATGGGCTCCATTCCTCAAAGAGGGATTGATGCAGCGGCGTGCCGGTCGCTGGTGTTTAAAAGATCCAGAGGGGATGGCCCTCAGCAATCGGGTTCTGCTTGAGGTGGTGCTGTGGTGGGAGAGCTGCTCTGGTGCTCCTGTATCCAGCCTCTGAGGGCCTCAATACAAAGCTGGCGTCCATTCAGTCGGGGGGGGCTGAATGGAGGTTGATGTGGGGTCAGGCCCAAGAGATCTGCTGTGACGCGGACCTGCCCATCGCAGTCGTCTCCGGCGCCAATGCCAATCACAGGAATTCCGAGCTCATGCCTTGCTCGCCCGGCCAGCTCACCGGGAACATGCTCCAGCACGAGGGCAAAACAACCTGTTTTTTCCAGGGTCAAGGCCTGTTCGATCAGCCGGTCTTGACTCACTGGATCCAGGGCTTGGCGTCGGTACCCCAAACGATGCACTG
>CAJWLE010000252.1:0-2267 GCA_913042965.1 uncultured Synechococcus sp. | reverse complement strand
GAAGCTCGGACTCCTGAATCAATAAATCATCAACAAGACGGCAACATTCCCAGGTTCGTCCACATCTCAACCGAAGCAATCCAGCAACGAATCAGTTCTGTGGGGTGATTCGCTCAGCACTGGCCTGACGCGTTGCGCCGCCGTAAGACCCCCAGCAGCTTCTCCATCACCGGAGGCATGGGTGCTTCAAACACCATCCGTTCACGGTTGATCGGATGATCCAATCCCAGTTGAAAGGCATGCAGCGCCTGCCCCGGCAGATCAATCGGCAATTTGCGGCAGCGGCTGTAGGTGGGATCCCCCACCACCGGGTGGTTCATATGCGAACAATGCACCCGGATCTGGTGGGTACGGCCGGTATCGAGCTTGAAACGCAACAGCGAATAATCGCCCAATCGCTCCTGCAGGCTCCAATGGGTGCAGGCATAGCGACCGTTCTCATCGCTGACCACCGCATATTTTTTGCGATCCGCCGGATGCCGCCCAATCGCCCCGACGATCGTTCCGGAATCACCCCCAGGCACCCCATGAACAACAGCCAGGTATTCGCGGGAAGCGATCCGTTTCTGAATCTGCACTTGCAGGCGCACCAAAGCCTCCTGGCTTTTGGCGATCACGATGCAGCCGGTGGTGTCCTTATCCAGCCGGTGCACGATCCCCGGCCGCAACTTGCCGCTGATCCCAGGCAGGTCCGGGCAATGGTGCAGTAAGCCATTCACCAGGGTTCCGTCCTTGTTGCCTGGGGCGGGATGCACCGTGAGCCCTGCCGGCTTGTTGATCACGATCAAGTGGTCGTCTTCAAACAGAACATCCAGATCCATCGGCTCCGGCTTCAGGTAGGGCAGCGGTTCCGGCGGAGGCATCCACAGCTGCACTTCATCCCCCTGCCGCAACGGGGTCTTGGCCTTGCCCGTCTTGCCGTTCACCCGCACGTAGCCGGCATCGATGAACTTCTGAATGCGGGCACGGCTCTGTTCGCTGCGCTGGCTCACCAGCCAGCGATCCAGCCGCATCGGCAATGGTTTGGGGTAGCTGAGGGTGACCAGCTCACCCTCCCCTTCGCCGAAGCGATCGGTGAAGGTCTCCTCCGGCAGGGGAGGGCGCTTCCAGGCGGGGCTCATCCCGGCAGCTCCAGGGCAATGCTGCCGAGGGCTGACTTGCGGAAATCATCGAGCAAGCGCTGGGCCATGCGAGCGGTATCGCTGGAGGTGTGGCGTGCTGCCGCAGCCTCCAGCCAGAAGGCTGGATCGGCCGTTTCGCCCTCTAAAGCGACGCCGTAGCGGCTCTCCAGCTGAGCGATGAACACCCCCGAGGCCTCCTGCGGCACCAACTGGATCAGCCGATGCAGAAAGGCCTGAGCCACCAGCTCACCGTCGTAGGCGGCCTGGCCGATGTCATCGCAGAGGGCCAAGTGCAGGGCCGCCTGCTGGTCATCCAGCCGCGGCGGCAGCACCCCTGGAGCATCCAGCAGGTCGAGGTCCTGGCCCAGCCGCACCCAGCGCAGCGTGCGGGTCACCCCAGCCCGGCGGGCACTGGCCACGACCTTCTGTCTCACCAAACGGTTGATCAGCGCCGACTTGCCCACATTGGGAAATCCCAGGGTGAGCGCGCGCACCGGCCTGGGGCGCATGCCGCGGTTGCGGCGCCGTTCATTCAGCTGATCCCCGGCCCGAATCGCCGCCTGCTGCACCTGCTTCACACCGGTTCCGGCCTTGGCGTCGCACCACACGGTGCGTTGCCCCTGGCCCTTGAACCAGGCCTCCCAGTCGGTCCGTGCCGCCGCCGTCACCATGTCGCGCCGGTTGATCACCAACAGATGCTGCTTGCCTTTAATCCAGCGGTTGAGGTGGGGATGCCCCGTGGCCAACGGGATGCGGGCATCGCGCACCTCGATCACCAGATCCACCTTGTCGAGATGGCGCCGCAGCTGCTGCTCCGCCTTGGCGATGTGGCCGGGATACCACTGAATCGGTGGTGAACTCACGACGGCACCACCAGCACAGGACAGGACACCAGCTCGATCACTGAGGCCGCCGTGCTCGTGCTGTCGATCTCCAGGTTCACGCCGGGGCCGCCCATCACGATCACATCCACATTCAACTCGGCCGCCACCTCAGCAATCACAACCGCCGGGCTGTCGCCGGAGAACTGCGCCGGACGCTCGATCACGGTGCAGTTCAGCCCTGCTGCGTCCAAATGGCGCTGAACAGGCTCAAACTCCAAAACGTCCCTGGCCTGATCCGAGATCAGCCGCAAGAGCACAACCC
>CAJWLE010000251.1:0-2267 GCA_913042965.1 uncultured Synechococcus sp. | reverse complement strand
CAGAGAACCCAGATCTCTCCTACGAGATCTCGATGCAGCCGTTCGAGGCATTCCAACCCGACGGAGTCATCCTGTTCTCCGACATCCTGACCCCGCTCCCAGGAATGGGAATCGACTTCGACATCATTGAGAGCAAAGGACCGCAAATTGGCGATCCAATTCGGTCGATGGAGCAGGTGAAAGCCTTGCGTCCCCTCAACCCCGCCGAATCGATGCCATTTGTTGGTGAAGTGTTGGGTCGCCTTCGCAAAACCGTCGGCAATCAGGCCGCTGTGTTGGGTTTTGTTGGTGCTCCATGGACCCTGGCCGCCTATGTGGTGGAAGGGAAAAGCAGCAAAAATTACGCCGTGATTAAGGCCATGGCGTTCCGTGAGCCGGAACTGCTGCACACGCTGCTGAATCATTTCGCTGAATCCATCGCCAACTACCTGCGCTATCAAATCGATTCAGGTGCGCAGGTGGTTCAGATGTTTGATTCCTGGGCGGGTCAACTCAGCCCGGCCGATTACGACACCTTCGCCGCTCCTTACCAGAAAAAGGTGGTTGATCTGGTGAAGCAAACCCACCCAGACACACCGTTTGTTTTGTATATCTCTGGAAGTGCTGGGGTGCTTGAACGCATGGCACACACTGGGGTTGACATCATTTCCCTCGACTGGACGGTGGATATGGCCGAGGCCTGTGCCCGCCTTCCTGAACACATCGGCGTTCAGGGAAATGTGGATCCAGGATTGTTATTTGGAACACCAGATGCGATCCAAGCCCGCATCGATGACACCGTTCGTAAAGCCCGCGGTCGTCGCCACATTTTGAATCTCGGCCACGGCATTCTTCCCGGCACCCCTGAGGAGAATGGGGCAGCGTTCTTCCGTTCTGGCAAAAGCGTGATGGACCGGATTGGGACCCTCGCTTGAACCGGATCCTGATTACAGGCGCTAGCGGATGCGTTGGTCAATACGTGTCCCGCTGGCTCCTCGAGAATTCCGATGCAGAACTTCTGCTGTGGCTGCGCGATCCAACGAAACTCACAGCTGTTTCCGCAGATCACCCCCGCGTTCGTTTGCTCATCGGAGATCTACGCGAGTCGGATCGCTTTGCAGACGACTTGGCATCGGTCAACCGAGTCATTCACACAGCGACAGCTTGGGGGGATCCAGTCCGAGCCGAACAGGTGAATGTTGTTGCGGTAAAGCGATTGCTGGCGTTACTCAACCCGCAGGTTGTGGAACAGATCGTTTATTTCTCCACGGCCAGCATTCTCGATCGCGACCTCAACCCGCTCCCAGAGGCCTTGGCCTATGGCACCGAATACATCCAAACCAAGGCCCGCTGCCTCCAAGATCTTGAGACGCATCAATTGGCTGACCGGATCATCGCTGTTTTTCCGACGTTGGTCTTCGGCGGCAGAGTGGATGGAACCAGTGTTTTCCCGACCAGCTACCTCACGGAAGGCTTAGCGGAAGCCAGTCGGTGGTTGTGGTTAGCTCGATGGCTTCGGGCCGACGCAAGTTTCCACTTCATCCATGCCGAGGACATCGCTCGGATTTGTGGGCAATTTGCACTACGTCCCCATGAAGCCAACAAGGAACCTGGGCAAGGACGTCTTCGGCGCATCGTCATGGGTCAGCGGGCGATTTCGGTGGATCAAACCGTGGCCACTCTTTGCCGCTGGCGCGGAGTGCGTCGCACCCCTGGTGTTCCGATGTGGCCATGGCTCATCCAAGCCCTAATTCGAATCCTTCCGATTGAAATCAACGATTGGGATCGATTCAGCATCCGTCAGCGACACTTCATTCACTCCCCAGCGAGCACTCCGGAGCGATTCGGTGGAACAAGTCATGCTCCAAGCCTGGAAACAGTTCTTATCGATTCAGGGCTTCCCAATCGCGGGAAACCGAGAATGAGTCGTAAAGTCGACTCATTCACTTAATTCAAATGCGGTCTGTGATTCGTTCCTTTGCAGCAGCATGCTGTGCACTCCTGATGTTGATCGGCCTCAACGTCGGTTCTGCTCAGGCTGCAACCGTCGAAGTGAAGCTCGGTACAGATGCCGGAATGCTCGCTTTCGAACCCAGCTCCGTCACGATTAGCGCTGGCGACACCGTCAAGTTTGTGAACAACAAACTGGCTCCTCACAACGCCGTTTTCGAAGGCCATGACGAGCTCAGCCACTCCGATCTTGCCTTCAATCCTGGCGAATCATGGGAGGAAACCTTCTCGGAAGCCGGCACCCTATGACTATTACTGCGAGCCCCACCGTGGTGCTG
>CAJWLE010000250.1:0-2283 GCA_913042965.1 uncultured Synechococcus sp. | reverse complement strand
CCAGGACGATTTTTATGAGGCCATGGGGCGTTTCATTGCATACCGCCAGCGGTGAACTGCGATTGCTGTGAGATCGAGGGGCCGTTGCAGTACCGCGTCAGCAGTGATCAATGCGAAGGATGGATCTTCGTCTGCCCGAGCTGCTGGCCGAAGATTCGTCTCCAGGACGGGTACCGCTACGGAGGCACACGCAAAGCGGATCGGCGGAAACGGACCCGCTGACCTTCAGCCCAGTGGTTCACAACTGTGGCGAATGATCGAGCCACGACGTTCGAAGAATTCCGGCTGCTCTGGATCGTCTTCCCGCCACCACCAGCGACCATCGGTGTAACTGGGTGTGCCGGCGTTATTGGTTCGCGGTAACTGCAGCGTGATGTCGCGCCAGGTCAACAACACGCCATCACCTGGCAGGGTGTCGCCAAGGGTGTTGGGAATGGAATCAGACAATCCCGTGGGATCAACAGCCCCTCGGAACGGTTCAACCTGCAACCGATCACCATCACAGATCCAGTCTGCAGCGGCAGGAATCTGAGAAACCAGAAACAGAATCAAAGCCAGCAACGCAGCGGTCAGTGCTTGCACGGCACAATTCGACGATGACATTGACCCTCGTCTACGACGGCGGCTGCCCGTTCTGCAGTTCCTTTGCGCAACGCGCCGAACTTCAGGGAGGCCTTCCCGACCTGAAAATCCGTGACGGGCGAGCTGACCATGCCCTGCGGGCTGAGCTGGCAGGACGCGGCTATCGACTGGCCAATGGAGCGATGCTGCTGGAGGGAGACAGGATCTGGCACGGCAGCGCAGCAATTGCCGAGCTCAACCGTCGGATGAACCCGAGCGATGCGCTGCTGCAAGTTCTTCAACAGGTGTTCCGCAATGAGGGACGCGCCCATCAGCTCTATCCAGCCTTGCTGCTGGCAAGACGTTTAGCCCTGGCAGTGCAGGGACGCCCGGTCGATCCGGATCATCTCCGCAGTTAGGCATCAGCACGGGTGGCGAAAAGGAGGACACCCGGACTACGGTCAATGCAAGCCCTTTAGATTTGCTTAAGCATCGACCCTGAACACGCTGGCCAAGATCCCTCCGTCCCCGACGCGCTGAGCCATCACCAGCTGAGTGCCTTGCTGAAGGCTGCAATGCACGGAGGGCGCAGCTCTCGGCAGCAGATCGGGGGTCAGGACATCGACGAAGACGAATTGCTTCGAGCTGCTCTGAGCGCCTGGGCAGACCAGACCAGAGAATTACTGCAGTGGATCGATCAGCAGGGAGACGCCGTCAGCGAATCGCGCACCCCGAAGCAGGTCATGGCACTTGGCAGTTTCCGCACCCATCTTGTGATGGGACTTAAAGCCTTGCGTTATGCGGAAAGCTGATTCTGAACATTTCAGAGACTGAATTTGAGTTTCAGTGAACTCCTTCAAGTTCAATCTCTGGTTCCAAATGGGTCATCTCAGCAAAATCATCGAGCTCGGCTTTCATTTCCATCAACATCACGGCCAAAGAAGCCGCTAATTCAAAACAAAATTCGTCCGTCACAGCATCTAACCATTCGACAACCCAGTTGTAGGAACAGGAACAGGGAAGCCGTGGCAATGCTCAACCGACGTTTACATAAATACGCTGAAAGTGAAATTCAGCAATCCTCACGACTCAACAACAGCAGGCTGAAACACCTGAAGGCCTGCGACCTGGGCGTCTGATAGCAAGTCGTTGATGCAATCAGAGCCGAAACAGGATTGATCACCCAACAGGGTTTCCCATTCTTCACATGGGAAATGGGTCTGCAGCCAGAGAACTCCATGGATGCTGTTCACTCGCAGCTGGAACAGTCCGGGGCGATCCAAGGGCTGAGCGATCAGATCCAAGAGAACATGAATGAAGTGACCGTGTTATGCCGGAACCTGCCCAAGGGAATTGTTCGCGTCGATACAAAATCAACGGAAGATGTCAACGATTCCATCGCATGCCCAATCGGAAGCGCTGATAACGAAGCAGAGCCTCTTCCTCCGAAAGATGGGGAAACAAGGCCTGGGCTTCTTCAAGCCGGGCCGGCTCCAGCAACCAGTCCTGTTCGGGAGCCAGGTCAACACCGGGTGCGGCCTGGCTCCATTTGGACGCCCATGGAAGACGTTGCCGGACTCGCTGCAAGAGCTCGAGCGGATGAATCACTGAACGGATGAGGGAGCGAACTCAGATCCTTCCACTTGAACAACCATGAAGAAGAACGCGTGAGCCCACTTCAACCAACAGGCAATGACTTCAACATTGAGGTGATCAAGGGGG
>CAJWLE010000249.1:0-2312 GCA_913042965.1 uncultured Synechococcus sp. | reverse complement strand
TCGCCACCATTCACAGCTTCTGCCGTCGCAGTTTGCGCCGTCTGGCACTCAACAACGGTGCGGCCATGGAACCGCAGCTGGAAACCGATGCGGCCGCGCTGCAGGCGGAGGTTGTTCAGGATCTTTGGCAGCAGGAGCTGCTCGTACTACCTCTGCCGGAGCTCAGTGGCCTCCGCCAGCGGGGACTTTCACCAGACAGCCTCCGCCGTTGCCTGTCGCAGTTGGATGGCGACGTTCGCCCGCAGCTCGACGACCCCGGCGGCGACATCCAGATCGATCAGCCTCTCGCGCCGCAGCTGGCGTGTTGGATCAAGTCGGCATGGACCGACTTCCTTCCCCTGTGGGACAGGGATCACGCCGCTCTGGAGGCTGGGTTCTGCTCCGCGGCGGAGCAGTGGAAAGCGCTGGGCGTCAAATCAAGTTCCCCCTACAGCGCCAAGCCCCGCACGGATCGCTGTTCTCAGGTGCAGCAGTGGATCCAGCAGCAAGGCCCGCTGCCAACGCTGGAATCGATCGCTGCCATCAAAAAGCCCCTGCAGGACTATTTCCACCCCGGCAGTTGGTGCCGCATGGCTCGCAAATGTGGCGAGTCGACCCCCAGCCTGGTGTCCCCTGCACTGCAGCAGGCGATTGCCACGCTCTGGGACGGGTTGATCGAACGGGTCTGGTCGTACCTGCTCCAGAAAGGTCTGGCTGAACTGGAACAGCGTCGTCGGCGGCGGGGCGTGATCACCTTTGGTGGCTTGCTGGCGGCCCTGGATCCCGGTGAGGAGGAAGCCCCCTGGCTGTTGCCTCTCCAGCAGCGCTATCGGGCCGTGATGGTGGATGAATTTCAGGACACGGACCCGGTGCAGTGGCGGATGCTGCGTCGGACCTTCGGAGACAGCCCGCTGCACCTGCTGTTGCTGGTGGGCGATCCCAAGCAGGCCATCTACCGCTTTCGCGGCGGTGATCTCGACACCTATCTGGCGGCGCGGGAGAGGGTGGATCGCATCGACCAGCTGCTCGACAACTTCCGCACAACGCCGCCTCTGATGAAGGGGCTCAACCGGTTGATGCAGCCGGGCCTGCCTCGTTCGGGGCTGGAGGTGCTTGCGGTCAACCCCTGCAGCAAGGCCTCGCCTCCGGAGTCGGCCCCCACGCTGGAGCTGTTGCTGGCTTCGGATGAGACGTCTCTGACCCGAACGGCGCTGGAACAGGAGCTTCCGCCGCAGCTGGCGGCGGTGGTGCTGAATCTGCTCCGCTCGGAGGAGGGTCTCGATCCGTCCGAACTCTGCCTGCTGGTGAGTCGTCACCACCAGGCTGCGGCTCTGCGCCGGGCCCTTGGGGCCTGTGGCATCCCAACCCGTCTGGTGACCCAGGGTGATGTGCTCGACAGCGAAGCCGCCGTGGTGTTGCAGCGGTTGCTCGATGCTCTGGCGGACCCCGGGGATGAGCGGGCCCTGAGGCTGCTGGCCTGCTCTCCGCTGCTCTCGGAATCCCCCGACAGCCTCAGTGGAGACAGCCTCGGTGAAGACAGCCGTCTGGACCACTTGGCGCAGCAACTGCGGCGCTGGTCCGAGCAGTTGCCGCGGCTGGGGTTGATCGGGTGTCTGTCGCAGCTGCTGAATGGAGAACGCATGGCGGATCTGGCCGAACGGGGCCGGATCCTGGGGGACCTTCAACAGGCCTCAAGGCTGGTGCAGGAGGCCATGCATCGCCATGGCCTCGACATTGCCACCGCCGCGGCTTGGCTTCGCCGGGAACGCCTGCATCCATCCGAACCACTCCCGGATTCACGCCAGCCCCACAGCGATCAGGACGACCGTGCCGTTGCTGTGGTGACGGTCCATCGCAGCAAGGGCCTCGAATATCCCGTGGTGATCTGTCCCTACCTCTGGCAGGCCCCCCGGGCTGAGGCGGGTCCGCTCTGGCGCATGGCCGGTGAGGGGCGCTGGCGAATCTGTCTGGATGCGCACTGGGGCGATGGTTGGCAGTTGTTCCAGCAGGCCACCGCGGCGGCGATGGCGGAATCGGAACGCCTGGCCTATGTGGCCGTCACACGAGCCCGTCGTCAGTTGCTTCTGGTCTGGGCGCAGGTTCCCGGCCAGGAGGGTGCACCGCTGCCGTCCTGGTTGTTCGGCGCCGATGCCGTGGAGGAGCCAATCGATCAGCTCGGAGCCGATCGGCTGGAGACGCAGCTGGCGGAGCGCTCCGTGCCGATCAACATCCGAGGCCTGCCTGATCCGTTGCCCTTGGGCACGCGTTGGCGCCCGCTGGAGGAGACGGCACCGCTCGGGCTGGGCGCAACCCCCGCCACCATCGACCGCAGC
>CAJWLE010000248.1:0-2313 GCA_913042965.1 uncultured Synechococcus sp. | reverse complement strand
AGCAGCGGAACAGGAGCCAGCAGCAGCAGACCGTTTTGCCAACCCCCGAACATCAGCAGCAGAGAGGCGGCAGCCACGATCAACAGCGGATCAAGGATCACTCCTGCCAAGGCGGGGCCGGCATCGATCTGCGGACGCAAAACACGCACCCGTTCCACCAGGTGCCAGATGCCCCCGGGAAGGTACTTGAGCAGATTGCTGCGCACGAACAAAGGCACGAGAGCGATGCCCTGAGGCCGATGCCCCAGCCACCGCAGCACCTCCTGCCAGGCCAATCCATTGATCAAGATGCTGACAGCGGTCAGGAGCAGGGCGAGGATCAACCAGCCCCAACCTGTTCGATCCAGGTGGATCAGGCGTAACTGCTCGCCCTGCTGGACAAGAGCAACGGCGATGAAGCCCAGGCTGGCGGCCGTGATCCAGTGCTTGGGCTTGGGCAGCCGAGGCATCACCAGCTCCAGGGCTCTGAAGTCTCAAACTCCGCGGCAGCTGCGGCCTGGCGCAACTCCTCCACAGTGCAACCACTGGTCATGCTGAGGCTTTGCAGATCATCGGCTTCAGGCTTCACACTGCAATGACCATCCGGCTTCTGCACCTGCTTGGCACGAAGCCGCCCCCAGGGTGTACGCAACGAACCACTGCGTCGGGGCAGCAGCCAGCGCCCCTGGGAGCGCTCCCGTAAACCGATGCTCGAACCCGCGGACCACCAGATGTCGCGCAATGACTCCGCAAGTCCAGGTGGTATCAGAGCCGTGATCGCCAGACCCGTGCGGCTCTTTTTCATCTGAAGGGGATGACAGGCCACATCCACAGCTCCACCGGCGCGCAGCTGATCGACCAAAAGTGCAACATCTTCAGGGGAAGCGTCGTCGATCCATGCCTCCTGCACCACCAGGGGTTGCCAACGCGGGGCAATCGCTGAGTTCCGTTTTTCGTCGTGGCTGAGGCAAAGCCTCACGAGATTGGGGCGGTCCAACTGGCGGTGCCCCAGGCCGATACCAATGGCCGCTGGCGTGAACACAGATGGTGGGTTGAAGCTATCGGCAAGCACCGCCACAAGCGCCAATCCAGTTGGAGTGGTGAGCTCTCCCTCAGGCAGGGCTGTGTCCTGCCGCAATGGGACCCCATGGGCCCTGGCCAGCTCGAGAACCGCAGGCACCGGCACTGGCAATAACCCATGGGCAGTGCGCACGCTGCCGCAACCTGCCGGAGGTGGATCACAAGACAGGTGCCTCGGGGAAAGATGGGTCACTGCCGCACAGACACCCACGACATCCACCAGCGCATCGATGGCCCCGACTTCGTGGAAGTGCACTGTTTCGACACTGCAGCCATGCACCCGAGCCTCGGCCTCCGCCAGGGCCGTGAACACGGCAAGAACCCTGCTCTTGAGATGGGAGTTGAGCGCCGTATCGACAATCCGCTGGCGGATGTCAGCCCACTGACGGTGGGGCGGATCAGGCTCAAGCCCTCTCACACTCAGCCTTTGCCCTCGCAGGCCGCCACTTCGCGCTTCCGTGAGGTCAAGGCGGACTAGCTCACTGAGGCCGAGCTGATGAAGTGGATCGTGGACCACGGCCATCGGCACCCCAAGATCGAACAGCGCAGCCAAAAGCATGTCCCCCGCCAGCCCAGTCGGGCAGTCGATATGCAGGGATGAGACCGGCACAGATGTCATCGCCCCAGACGCGGGGCCTCCGTCAGCAGCGCATCCGCACGCTGATCAAGAGCCGATCGGCCCTGACGCAACGCCTGCTCGATTTCACGACGAGCGCGCCTCTGCTCCCGTTGAGCCGTCTGAACGTCATGACCCGACAACCCCCAGAGCTGACCAAGCAAGGCCCGATCGTCAGCTCCACCACGAGCCTGGCCATACACAACGGTCTCGGCAGCAATCCCCGCCTGAAGCACACGGCTCCAGCGGCGCAGATCCTCGAGGGGCATTCGAACACTTTCTGGAACCGTGAATTCCGTGGCACCACAGCTGCGCAGTCCCGCCTTGAGGCAAGCGAGGGTGCCGACCATCACGCGCTCAACGGGCAGTTGCTCCTGCTCTGCGATCAAGACATGTCCGGCCTCATGCACAGCGATGCGACGCAAACGACTCTCACCGCCCGGTAGGGCTTCCGCCATGACATGACCACCCATGCCCTGCCATGTGGCGGCATCAACGCTCAACAAAACCAGACCACCGCCAACGGCAACGACGATCCAGGCCGCTGAGACCCCCAAGGCAGGGCCAAATGCACCCAGGCCGGTGATACCTGCAACAACGAGTCCTGCTCGCAAGGCACCTGTTGAACCCTCACCGGC
>CAJWLE010000247.1:0-2425 GCA_913042965.1 uncultured Synechococcus sp. | reverse complement strand
CTTTGTACTGCACTTCTGCAACGTCACTCAGGGTTAGAAATCCGTGGGCAAATCCCTCCGGAACCCAGAGTTGAGACTTGTTCTCTGCCGTGAGTTCTGCACCCACCCATTGGCCAAATGTGGGCGAGCTCTGGCGAATGTCCACCGCTACATCAAAAATTGAGCCGAGGCTGGCCCGCACAAGCTTGGCCTGGGGCTCCGGCGCCAATTGATAGTGCAGCCCGCGCAGAACACCCTGAACCGATCGGGAGTGATTGTCCTGGGAGAACACCACGGCCTCTCCGACAGCATCATCAAACTTGCGCTGATTCCAGCTCTCGTAAAACCAGCCACGGTCGTCCCCGAAAGCAGGCGGAGTGATCAGAAGGGGGCCATCGATCATTTGCCCCTGGTTTGACCTCAGCTGATCAACCTGCATGACTGGGCACCTCAAGACTGCTCTGCAGGGCTGCATGGTCGCTGCTGCTCTCTTCCAGCAGCTGCTGGAGATAGGTGCCGTAGCCGCTTTTCTTCAGTGGTTGCGCCAGTTGTTCCAGTTGTTCGGCATTGATCCACCCCTGCCGCCAGGCCACCTCCTCCGGACAACCCACCTTGAGGCCCTGCCGGTGCTCCAGGGTGCGGATATAACTCGCCGCGTCGTTGAGCGAGTCGCAGGTGCCCGTGTCCAGCCAGGCCATGCCACGACCCATCAGTTCGACTTGGAGGAGACCGTCTTCCAGGTACATCTGATTGAGGTCGGTGATCTCCAGTTCTCCCCGCGCTGACGGCTTCACCTGACGGGCTCGTTCCACCACAGATGAGTCGTAGAAATACAAACCGGTCACGGCGTAACGGCTTTTGGGAACGCTGGGTTTTTCCTCCAGGCTGAGAACCTTGCCGCTTGCATCGAATTCCGCCACGCCATAGCGCTCTGGATCGCTGACCGGATAGGCGAAAACCGTGGCGCCTTCATCACGTCCATCACTGCTCACCAGTTGCGGCACCAGATCATGGCCGTGGAAAAGGTTGTCCCCCAGCACCAGTGCTGCGGTGGCTCCGCCCAGAAAGTCCGCGCCGATCAAAAATGCCTGAGCCAAGCCATCAGGGCTCGGTTGCACCGCATACTCAATCCTCATTCCCCAGCGGCTGCCGTCTCCCAGCAACCGTTCAAACGCCTCCTGATCGTGGGGCGTGGTGATGATCAGCACCTCGTTGATCCCCGCCAGCATCAAGGTGCTCAGCGGGTAGTAGATCATGGGCTTGTCGTAAACGGGCAGCAATTGTTTGCTCACCGCTTGGGTGATCGGATGGAGCCTGGTGCCGCTGCCTCCGGCCAGGATGATTCCTCTGCGTTTTGAAGCAGGCCGCATCCGACAGCTGTTGCTGAGGGTTATTCGAACATGAACCCCTAGATCAGGCCTTGAATCAGTGCCAGTCGAGCCACGGCAGGTTCGGGATGATCGCTGCAGTGCTCCGTTGGTAGCCGCTGTAATCCGGATGAAGTGTGAGCAGGATTCGCTCTTCTCGACGGGCCTTTCCCCCCAGAACCAGCACGAGAAGCAGGAACAGCAGCAGATGCAGCGGGCTGCCCACCCCAATCACAACGCCGAGGGAGCACAGCAGAACGGCCTGGTACATCGGATGTCTGCAGCGTTTGTAAGCGCCGCTGCAAACGAGTCGGTTGCCTTGTTTCGGTTCCGGGAGCGGAGACAGACTCGATCCAAGGGAGAGAAAGGCCTGCATTGCCAGGTACAAACCAGCGAACACCAACAAGGCACCCAACAGATTGAGTTGCCAAGGCCAGTTTGAGATGCCCAGTGAAGACGTCTGCGGCCATGCGGGCAGCAGATGTGCGCCAATCAAAAACAACTGGCCCATCAGCCACCATTCGCCGCGTCGGTTGTCCAACCATCCACCCCAGCTGAGACCCCAGCCCGAGAACATCACTCCAGCACCACCAATGTCCGAACCTTAGGTTGCTCAATCAGGCTGGCCAGCTCCAGCATTTCATCGCTGCGAATCAGGCCCACGCAGCCCAGTGTGCCGCTGTTGGCATTGCGGTTGGCACTGGGATCGAGGTGAATCCCGAGATGGCCGCGACCTGTTGGAAAACGCGGCTCAAGGCCGATCCAGACTGGGCCGAGTTCGGCTGGATCATGGGGGCCGAGGGCTTCAACGGGACCGACGCTGTACGTGCCAGGTGGCAGCGGAGCGCGGGTGCCGGCACGGTGCCGATCAGCGTTCTGCCGGTGGGCTCGGCCGGTGACTGTCTCGAAGTCAAGGCCATCCGATCCTGGGGTTTGCAGCTCGAGATTCCAGATCGGATCTCCTGTTGAGGGGAGTCGGCGGTCGGTACGGCTCAGCACCAGCTGTGATGCAGCAACAGGTTGCGATGCAAGGTTCTGGGCTGAGGTCGGTGCCACTGAAGTGGTGAGGAGCAGAACAA
>CAJWLE010000246.1:0-2428 GCA_913042965.1 uncultured Synechococcus sp. | reverse complement strand
GTGAGCAGCAACAGCCTGATCACCCATCCTCAGGACGGACCGGAGCAGTTGGCCGATCAGGCGCGCCGCCATGGCTGGCAGTTTCCTTACCTGCTGGATGAACAGCAGAGCCTGGCCCGGGATCTTCGGGCGGCCTGCACTCCGGAGTTCTATGTGTTCGCCGAGCAGGCTGATGGCCTTCAGACCCTGCGCTATCGCGGCCAGTTGGATGGAAGTCGGCCGGGCAATGACCAGCCCCTGAATGGCCAGGACCTGCGCGATGCCATGCATGCCGTGCTTGATGGAACGGCCGTGAATCCAGACCAGCAGGCTTCTGTGGGCTGCAACGTGAAGTGGAACCCCGGACATGAACCTGAGTGGTTCGGCTGAACCCCCCTTAAGATTCGCTTTATGCAGGTTCCCCCCTTCAGCCTCAGCCAGCAGATCAGCGATCTGGGCACGGATCTTGAGGAGGCGGTACTCCAGGTGCTGCGCAGCGGCCAGTACATCGGCGGAGCTGCGGTCAAAGCCTTTGAAGACGCCTTCGCCACCAGCGTGGGAACGTCCCATGCCGTGGGTTGCAACAGCGGCACCGATGCTCTGATCCTGGGGTTGCGGGCCCTGGAGATCGGGCCAGGCGATGAGGTCATCACCTGCTCTTTCAGCTTCTTTGCCACTGCTGAAGCCATCAGTGCTGTGGGCGCCACACCGGTTTTTGTGGATGTGGACCCAACGACTTATCTGATCGATCTCGATCAGATCGAGGCTGCAATCACTCCAGCCACGAAGGCCTTGATGCCGGTGCACCTGTTCGGGCGTCCGGTGGACATGACCCGGCTGATGGCCATCGCCAAGGCTCACCATCTCAACGTTGTCGAGGACTGTGCCCAGGCCACCGGTGCTCGTTGGAATGGACAACCGGTGGGCAGCTTCGGTGATGTGGGCTGCTTCAGCTTCTTTCCCACCAAAAATCTCGGCGCTGCGGGAGACGGTGGCGCGGCGACGACCAACGATGCCGGCATCGCTCAAACAATGCGCGAGCTGGCGGTGCATGGGATGCCCGAGCGATACCTCCACACCGCCCTTGGCTACAACAGCCGCCTTGATGCGATGCAGGCCGCGGTGCTGAACGTGAAGCTGCCGCGGCTCACAGGTTGGGTGGAGCGCCGGACCGAGATTGCAGCGCGATACAGGGACCAACTGGCCGATCTGCCCGGACTTTGCTTGCCCTCAACCGAACTGGGCCACAGCTGGAATCAATTCGTGGTGCGCATCAACAGCGACCGCGATGGTTTCAGACAGATCCTGCAGGACAGGGGGGTCAGCACGATCATCTACTACCCGATCCCCATCCACAGCCAACCCGCCTATGCCCATCTCGGCCAGGCGAAAGGCTCACTGCCGATCACTGAACAGCTTTGCCAACAGGTGCTCAGCCTGCCGATCTTCCCTGAACTCAGTGAGCAGCAGCAGCAAACCGTGATCGCAACACTGCACAAACTGCTGCGGGTGCAAGCTCCAACGCAGTTGCCCCAGAGCGGGAATCAGGATCGGATGGTCGCGTAAAGCGCCTTGAACTTGGCCTGCTGCGCTTTGTGGTTGATCAGCGGTTCCGGATAGCCCCTGCGCTCCAAGGCAGGGATCTCACCACTGAGCAAATCCCTGGTGTTCACATGCCGCAACTCAGGCACCCACCGGCGGATGTACTCGCCCTCGGCATCAAACTTGCTGGCTTGAGTGGCCGGATTGAAGATCCGAAGGGGCTTGGGATCCATGCCGCTGCTGGCACTCCATTGCCAGCCGCCGTTGTTGGCCGCCAGATCACCATCCACCTCAAGCTCCATGAAGGCGCGTTCACCCCAGCGCCAATCACAGATCAGATCCTTCACAAGAAAGGACGCCACGATCATGCGACAGCGGTTGTGCATCCAACCGCATTGATTGAGCTGCCGCATCGCCGCGTCAATGATCGGCATGCCGGTCTGGCCGTCCTTCCAGGAGCTGAACCAGTCCGAGCTGTTTTCCCAGGGGAAACGGCGCCATTGCTCCCGGTAGGGACCATCGGCTAATTCCGGGAAATGAAACAGCGCCTGTTGGTAGAACTCCCTCCAGCACAGCTCCTGTTCCCAGACTGCGATGGCATGAAGCTGTTCCTCGCTGCGGGCCTGATCGCGGGCACTCTGGGCCTCACACCAGGCCTGGCGTGGGCTGAGGGTCCCCACGCTCAAAGCAGCACTTAAGTAGGAGGTGCCTGCCATACCGGGGAAATTGCGGTCCGGTTCGTAGCCGAGCAGAGGCCCACCAGAAAACGCAGCGAGCTGCTGTTGAGCAGCCGCTTCCCCTGGACGACAGGGGCAGAGTTCCGCGCCCTTAAAGCCATGGCTCTCACGTAGAGCCGCCAAAGGATCAGCGGCCGGCATCAGGGCCGATTCAAGATCCACAAGTCCCG
>CAJWLE010000245.1:0-2448 GCA_913042965.1 uncultured Synechococcus sp. | reverse complement strand
CCTTCATCGTCTGCAGCTCATTTTTTCTGGCGTTTCTGTTTGGGCTTGCCTGCCAACTGGTGTTGCAGCTTGGACGCGTCATGGAGAGAGCAGGGACAGCAAATTTGTCCTGGTTGATCCTCCTGTTAACGGCAGTGTTTGTGGCCATCGGTATGGCCATTGCCGCAGGGGGTACAGCACTTTCAGCTCTCATTGCCGATCGCACAACGGAAGAGGAACGACCAAAAGTGCTGTCGGTGGTTTGGGGGATGCGTTTGCTGGGAGTTCTGTTCGGAAGTGTGTTGGTGAGTCGGGTGTTTGGGAATGCATGCACTGCCGGTGCAAGCACTCTTGCTTTGCTGGCTGGGCTGGAGCGGTTGGCGGTTGTTACACCTCCTCTGCTGCTGGGTCTTGGGGTGGTGTCTGTTCTTGGTGTGGAGCACCACAACACCGCTCAGATAGAGAATCCCGCCAATGAGGCCACACCGAAGTCGCAGAGCGTTGCCTTGCCCCAGCTGCTGACGCGCTTGCGTTCCATTCCGGAGGCGGGCAGCTTTCTGGGCGTGCTTTGTCTGTTCACCTTCAGCATGTTTCTGAACGATGCGGTGCTTGAGCCCTATGGCGCCGCCGTCTTCGGTATGAGCGTTTGTGCCACCACCTCGCTCAACGTCTTGGTTGCACTCGGATTTTTCGGAGGGTTGGCGCTCAGTGGTTTTGTCTTGATCCAACGCTTCGGCACAATCCGAATCGCCAGGGTCGGAGCTTTTCTGGCCAGCGCCGCTCTGGCCCTGATGTTGCTGGCGGGAACCGACTCATCCATCCCCCTTCTTCGGGTGGCAGTGACATTTTTTGGTTTTTCGCTCGGGGTGTGCATCAACGCCTGCCTCACCTTGATGTTCAGTTTTGTTCAGCCCGGGCGCACGGGCTTTCTGCTGGGTATTTGGGGTGCGGGCTATGCCTATTCCTCCGGCCTGGCGATCATCAGCGGCGGTGGCCTGCTGACCTTGCTGAAGACGGTCAATGGTGGTGATGCCTTTGGAGCCTATGGGGGCGTTTTTGGCCTTCAGATGATCTGTTTTCTTGGTGCAGCCTGGATGACGACGCGTCTGGATATTCCCAGATTTCGCTCCAAGGTTGGGACTCGACTGTGCAATGTGATGGAGCTGAATCTCGACTAGAGCTGCCTTTGAACCAAAAGCAAGTGGTTGGAGTGCTCCATCCACTAGAACCGGATCTGTTGAGGGCAGTGAATGGCAGCGCTGCAGATCGTCTGGTTCAAACGTGATCTGCGCACCGTTGACCACCGGCCATTGGTCGAAGCAGCCGCATGTGGTCCGCTCCTGCCCCTGTTTGTTGTTGAGCCAGAGCTGTGGTGCCAGCCGGATGCTTCTGAGCGGCAGTGGATGTTCTGCCGCGAGTCGCTTCAGGAGTTGCGTGAGTCGACCGCAGCGCTGGGCCAACCCCTTGTGGTGCGCTCAGGTGATGTGGTGGAGGTGCTGGAACGTGCCAGGCGTCAATTCGGTGTTGCGCGCCTCTGGAGCCATGAAGAGACCGGTAACGGCTGGACTTACCAGCGCGATAAGCGCGTTGCGGCCTGGGCGCGTCTGAACGGTATCGCCTGGATGGAGATCCCGCAGTTCGGTGTTGTTCGCCGGATGAAGTCCCGCAACGGTTGGGCTCGATGCTGGGAAAATCAGATGGCAGAGCCACTCGTTGCAGCTCCTGCATCGCTCCAGCTTCTTGAACTGATTGATCCGGGCGTGATCCCAGCGCGTCCCTGCCGGGAACTGGCAAACGATCCATGTCCTCAGCGTCAGACCGGTGGTCGTTCGAGAGGACTACGCGAGCTCAACGATTTTCTTCGATGCCGTGCGCCGCGTTACCAACGCGCGATGTCCAGCCCGAATACGGCTTTCAAAGGGTGTTCGCGTCTGTCGGCTTATCTCACCTGGGGCTGCCTCTCCATGCGGGAAGTGCTTCAGACCAGTCGCTCTCACAGTGGCCGCGGCATCCGCAGTTTCGAATCAAGGCTGCACTGGCATTGTCATTTCATCCAGAAGTTGGAGGATCAGCCCGCGATTGAATTCAGCGATTTTCATCCGTTCATGCGTGGCATTCGTCAGAGCGATGTCGAGAGGATGGAGGCATGGTGCGAAGGCCGCACCGGGGTGCCATTTGTGGATGCCTGCATGCGCGCCCTGCGAGCCCATGGCTGGATCAACTTCCGCATGCGGGCGATGTTGATGTCGTTCGCGAGCTACAACCTCTGGCTTCCCTGGAGGGACAGTGGTCTGCATCTGGCCCGTCAGTTTGTTGATTACGAACCGGGGATCCACTGGAGCCAGTGCCAGATGCAGTCGGGCAGCACGTCGATCAACACGATTCGGATTTACAACCCGATCAAGCAGGGCATAGATCACGACCCCCAGGGGTTGTTCATCCGTCAGTGGTGCCCTGAACTCGAGGATC
>CAJWLE010000244.1:0-2461 GCA_913042965.1 uncultured Synechococcus sp. | reverse complement strand
GCGGGAAGCCAGGTGGCGTGCAGCAGGCTCATGGCCGCGACGCGGGCAGGAAGCGAAGAGTGCCGTGGAGCAGGACTGCGCTACCGATCAACGGAAGCCAAGCCTGGATGAGCTCCAATACAACTAATCCAAGAGCCTCAAGCGTCCCGTTGTCAAGTGATATGGGAAGAGCCAGGCTGCGGATTCCGCACACTGCGCCCACCAGACCAGCCTGCAAATGGGCGTCATCGGGGTCCACGCGTTGGAGATGGAAGGCCAGCAACCCATAGAAAAGGCCACAACCGCCGGAGCGCACCGCCATCTCGAGCCCCCAGGGAAGGCTGAGCAGGCCTGCCGAAATTCCTGCCAGCAAGGCCCAGCCAATCGACTGCAGTCTCAGACGCGACCGTGACTCGGTGTCGCTGGGTGGAACGACCACGGTTGCCGGCGGTTCAGGGGCGATCATGGCTTGTGGGTCCTCCTTCCTTTCCATGGCCGCCGCCGCATCGTCGCCATCTGCAGCGTCCGCACCCCGCAGTGGTGAGGAAATCCGTGAAGCCTTTCTGCGCTTCTATGCCGACCGCGGCCATCAGCGCATGCCCAGTGCCTCATTGATTCCAGAGGATCCGACGGTGCTGCTCACCATTGCCGGGATGCTGCCGTTCAAGCCGGTGTTCCTTGGCCAGCAGGCGCGGCCGGCCCCTCGGGCCACGAGTTCGCAGAAGTGCATCCGCACCAACGACATCGAAAACGTGGGCCGCACGGCGCGGCACCACACGTTTTTTGAGATGCTCGGCAACTTCTCCTTTGGCGACTACTTCAAGGAGCAGGCGATTCAGTGGGCGTGGGAACTGAGCACCGAGGTCTATGGCATCGATCCCAGGAATCTGGTGGTGAGCGTTTTCCGAGAGGACGACGAGGCCGAGCAGATCTGGCGCGACGTGGTGGGGGTGAACCCCAAGCGGATCATCCGCATGGATGAGGCGGATAACTTCTGGGCCTCTGGCCCAACGGGACCCTGTGGTCCCTGCTCGGAGATCTATTACGACTTCAAACCCCAGTTGGGCGATGACGGCATCGATCTGGAGGACGACGATCGCTTCATCGAGTTCTACAACCTGGTGTTCATGCAGTACAACCGCGACGCTGAGGGCACCCTCACGCCGCTGGCGAACCGCAACATCGACACCGGCATGGGTCTGGAGCGAATGGCTCAGATCCTGCAGAAGGTTCCCAATAACTACGAAACAGATCTGATTTTTCCGCTGATCAAGGCAGCTGCAGATTTGGCGGGGGTCGACTACTACCAGCTCGATATCAAGGGAAAGACGTCGCTGAAGGTGATCGGCGATCACAGCCGCGCCGTTACTCAGTTGATCTGCGATGGCGTCACCGCCAGCAATCTGGGCCGTGGTTATATCTTGCGGCGATTGCTGCGCCGTGTTGTGCGCCATGGCCGGCTTCTGGGGATCAACAAGCCGTTTTTGGTCACCATGGGGCAGGCTGCGATCGAACTGCTTCAGGGGGCACATCCCGGAGTTGTTGAACGCCGGGATGTGATCGTCGCGGAACTGCAGCGGGAGGAAGCACGGTTCCTGGAGACCCTCGAGCGCGGCGAAAAGCTGCTGGCGGAGGTGCTGGAGTCGAAGCCGAAACAGATCAGCGGTGTTCAAGCCTTTGAGCTTTACGACACCTATGGATTCCCATTGGAGCTCACTCAGGAGATTGCTGAGGAGCAGGGGCTCACGGTGGATCTCGCCGGTTTTGAGACGGCCATGGAGGAGCAGCGTCAGCGGGCGAAAGCTGCGGCTGTGAGCATCGATCTCACGCTTCAGGACGCAATCGAGCAGGTGGCGGCAGGCCAGCAGGCCACGTCTTTCCGGGGTTACGACGCGCTTGAACAGCCCAGCTGTGTGCAGGCTTTGGTCGTGAACGGCGAGCCAGCCACCACTGCGTCGGCCGGTGACGCGGTTCAGATCCTGCTTGACACCACCCCCTTCTATGGCGAGGGCGGTGGTCAGGTGGGCGATCGCGGTGTGCTCTCTGGCGACGACTTGATCGTCACGATCGTGTCCGTCAGCCGCAGTCGCGATGTGTTTGTGCATGCCGGTCGGATCGAGCGGGGCCGACTGGCGTTGGGTGACACCGTCACAGCTCGGGTTGATCCCGCGTGCCGTCGCCGCGCTCAGGCCAACCACACGGCGACCCACCTGCTGCAGGCGGCCCTGAAGCAGGTGGTGGATCCTGGGATCGGCCAGGCGGGGTCATTGGTGGACTTTGACCGTTTGCGTTTTGATTTCCACTGCCCAAAGGCGGTGACTGCGGACCAGTTGGTGCAGATCGAGGCACTGATCAATGGTTGGATTGCTGCAGCCCATGGGCTCGAGGTGCAGGAGATGGCGATCGACCAGGCCAAGGCGGCTGGTGCCGTTGCGATGTTTGGCGAGACCCGCGCCCAACCTTCTGCCGCAGCGGCTACGGC
>CAJWLE010000243.1:0-2474 GCA_913042965.1 uncultured Synechococcus sp. | reverse complement strand
TATGTGGTGCTGGAGCCAGGCCAATCGCAGCAGCTGCTCAGCGCAGCCGACACACTGGCATGGCTAACCGATTGGTTGCGCAAGCTGGATGAACTCCCGGCCGATCTCGCTGGTCATTCCGATCTGAGGGAAGCTGCCCAGCGCTTGCTAGATACGGCCTGCGATCTGGAGATCAGCCCTGGGGTGACACTGCAGTGGTTTGCCGTGCGACTGGAGCTGCCGAACCGCTGATCCTGTTCTCAGTCGCCAGTCCTCAATCGCCAGGGCGCCGTGTCGGATCTTTCAGAAGCCCTGGCAGCAATTGAACAATGCCATCAGCGACGGCTTCAGGGGGCTCGTCATTGATCACAACGGTTAGATCCGCCTCCGCATAAAGCGCTTTTCGTTCAGCGAGCAGTTCGTTCAACGCGGCTTCCGGATCGGCTGTTTGCAGCAGGGGGCGCACCGTTGTGTCGGCATGAAGCCGCTTCAGCAGCTGCTCCTGAATCACATCCAGCCAGACCACGATGCCGCTGTGCAGCAGCCCCCAGTTCTCTTTCTGCGTCACCACACCGCCACCGGTGGCCACCACCAGGGAGTGGCGCTGGCTGATTGAGTTGAGCACCTGTTTTTCCAGTGCCCGAAATTCAGGTTCACCGTCGCGCTGGAAGATCTCGGCAATGCTGCAGCCGGCTGCCTGTTCGATGACAGCGTCGGCGTCCACAAAGCCATAGCCAAGCCTTTCGGCCAAAGGTCGGCCGGTGCTGGTTTTGCCGCTACCCATCATTCCAATCAGGTAGATGCTTCGTCCCCCTAGGCGTTGTTTGAGGGTGGGAGTGGAATCCACCATGCTCGAATTCGGCGTTAGCTCATTAGGATGCCTCGTGGCCGGAACGTCACATGACTGAAACGAAGTTGAACGCACGCCATGGCCTCGGCCGCGGCTGTGTGATCACCAGGCGGGCCTGTTTCAGTGCCAGCCACCGTTACTGGTTGCCGGAGTTGTCTGCCGACGACAACGCCGCTCGCTTCGGGCCCTGTGCGCTCGCTCCGGGTCATGGTCACAACTATGAACTGATCGTCTCCATGGGAGGCGAGCTCGATACCGACGGCATGGTGCTCAATCTCTCGGAGGTGAAGCACGCCATCCGCCATGAGGTCACTGGTCAGTTGGACTTCCGCTTCCTTAACGAGGCCTGGCCGGAATTTGACGTCTCCACTCCTGAGGGTTGCCTGCCCACCACCGAATCGTTGATTCGGGTGATTTGGCAGCGACTCAGCCCACATCTGCCGATTACGGCATTGCGTCTTTACGAACAACCGGGCCTCTGGGCCGACTATCTCGGACATCCGATGGAAGCCTTTCTCACCATCCGCTCTCACTTCGCCGCCGCCCATCGTCTTGCTCGCCCCGAGTTGAGCCAGGAGGAGAACGAAGCCATTTACGGCAAATGTGCCCGGCCCCACGGTCATGGTCACAACTACCTTGTGGATGTGACGGTGCGCGGCGCCATCGATCCCCGCAGCGGCATGGTGTGTGATTTGTCGGCTCTTCAACGCCTGGTCGACGACCTGGTGCTGGAGCCGTTTGATCACACGTTCCTCAACAAAGACGTCCCGTTCTTCTCCGAGTGTGTGCCGACGGCGGAGAACATTGCGCTGCACATTGCTGATCGACTGTCGGCTCCGATCAAGGCCATCGGCGCCAATTTGCACAAAGTGCGCTTGCAGGAAAGTCCTAATAACGCGGCAGAGGTGTATGCCGAAGTGCCTCAGCTGGAGATGACTCCAGCTGGTTTGGAAGCCGTTGCAGCTGGCTGACCCCTGTGGTGTCCCCTGGGTGCGCCTCGTACTGGCCGTCAGCCTCGACGGTCGACTGGCACCCCCCGAAGGCGGGGCAGCTCAGTTGGGGGGGGATGGTGATCGGTATGCTCTCGAGCAGGCCCTGGTCTGGGCTGATGCTTGCCTGATTGGTGCTGGAACCCTGCGAGCCCATCAGTGCACCTGTTTGATCCGGGATCCTCAGCTTCAGCAGAGTCGCGTTGTTGAGGGGCGTCCGCCCCAGCCTGCGGCTGTTGTGGTCAGTCATCAAACGGATTTTCCCCAGCACTGGCGATTTTTTCAGCAACCTCTGCGGCGCTGGCTGCTGGCACCTTCTGCTCCTGTACAGGGATTTGATCACTGGGTGCCGTTGGCCCAGACTTGGCCTGAACGGCTCCAGGCCCTTGCATCTCTTGGTGCTCAGCGGCTTGTGCTGTTGGGGGGTGCAGGTTTGGTGGCGGACATGCTGCGAGCGGATGTCGTGGATGAGTTGCAGCTCACCCTTGTACCGGCCTTGTTGGGTGGTGAGCACAGTTGGGTGCCTGCTGAGCAACGGTTGATGCCAGCTGCCCTGGCCCGGCAAGGTGCATGGGTTTTTGAGGGGACTGAGAGTCTTGGGGGCGAGGAGGTGTTGGTCCGATACAGACGTCAGCGCGACTGAGAGGTTGGTGAGA
>CAJWLE010000242.1:0-2491 GCA_913042965.1 uncultured Synechococcus sp. | reverse complement strand
GCCGATCGCTCTATGGCCCTTGAAGGTGATCTACCGACGGCCATCGAACTGACGGCTGATCAGCTTTTGTTCTCGGATGAAGCCTGTTGCTCGCCTCCCGAGCGTCCCTGGTTGCCCCTGAGTCGCTTCAGCCAGCGCCCGTAGGCATTTTGCCGATCGGCATCACTGCCATCGGTCACACGCTCTGAGAAGCCCTCGTAAGGGGGTGCTGATTGATCCTTCACCGGGAAGTCCCTCTCCAGATTTAATTTTGGGTGGGGACCCAGCAATCGACAACCGTTCAATCCGCGGTCGATGACACCCGACAGGCATTGCGGTCACTGCAGAGGGTGTCCAGATCAGGACGCCCGGTGAGCTGCAAGCGTCGCGCAGCCCAGATGGCGTAGATGCGATCGACGATGGGGGAAAGCAGCGGCCAACGCGTTGGGGCATAAAGCCATCCGAGGCCGATGAGTCGATAGGCCTCGCGGAACACCGCGACATCCCGCAGGACCGTTCCGTCTAAGCAGATGGCGTGAATCCGTCCCATGGCCTCCCGATACCCGATTTCTCCATGGGCAGAGGGGTTGTAATCCGGCGCATCGATATCCACAAATCGAATCCGCTTGGCCCGATCGCGCCGTTCCAGAAAACGGACCTCGCGCACACACAAAGGACAGCCGCCATCAAAGAGAAGCGTCAGCTGGGCTGCGGAGGATGCGTTCATGGCCAGCGGCGCACAACAGAACCCACGATGAATCAGCTGGAGGGGGAACTGTGGCCAAGCAGCAGAATGGAGAGCACGCACCATGCCCGGCAGATGGCCCTGCATCAGAGTCTGGAGCAGCTGGAGGTGAACACCCCGGGGAGCGGATTCACGCGGCTCAATGAACAGCTGAACGATTGGATCGATGGGCAAGGACTGCAGCAGGGAATGCTGCATCTCACCTGCCTGCACACGAGTGCCAGTCTCACGATTAACGAGAACGCCGACCCAAGGGTTCTCCACGACCTACAGAGCTGGATGGATGCTGTCGTGCCTCAGGACGGCAGCGGTCCATTGAATCCCGATGGCAGTCGGATCCGCTACCGCCATGACGACGAAGGTCGTGACGACATGCCTGCCCACATCAGGACAGCTCTGACAAGCCAAACCCTGAGCCTCAGCATCGACGGAGGAAGGCTGCTGCTGGGAACCTGGCAGGGGATTTACCTGTGGGAACACCGGTCAACTGCTCACAAGCGACGCATTGCCTGCCATGCAGTCGGAGTTCTGAGACCCAGCCGCGAAGGTCTTGCAGCAGGACCACATCGAGAAAACGCAACGACACTGCTGCAACGCCGCAACACCAGCAAGCTGAATTCACTGGTGCAAGCACGCCATGACCCAGAGGCCTGGGCCACCGATGGCGGCGCTGACACCGACGTGGACCTGCTGGTGGATCGTCTGCATGACATCGCCCAGGAGGAGTGAGCTGTGGCCAGGATTCAGGCACCCATCGTTTTCCCCATGTCCACCCAGCGACTCAACGAGAGCCAGCGCTCTGCCCTTGCCTCAACTCACCCCAACTGGGTCGTTGATGGTGAAAAGCTGCGCCGTGATTTTCAGTTCCGCGACTTCGTGGAGGCCTTCGGTTTCATGAGCCAAGTAGCCCTGCTGGCCGAAAGCCGCAACCACCATCCGAACTGGAGCAACGTTTACAACCGGGTAACCATTGAATTGACCACCCACGATCTCGGCGGCCTCAGCGACCTGGATACCGAGCTGGCCATCGCGATCGACACGCTGCTGCCAACATGAGCTGAGAATCATTCTCGGAATGACCGCCGCTCCCGCAACATCCGGTGTTCCAGTGACCATTCTCAGTGGCTTTCTGGGAGCAGGAAAAACCACCTTGCTGAATCACATCCTCAGCAACCAGCAGGGTGTGAAAACTGCAGTGCTCGTGAATGAGTTCGGGGAGATCGGGATCGACAACGATCTGATCGTCGCGACCGACGACGACACCGTGGAGCTCAGCAACGGCTGCATCTGCTGCTCGATCAATGACGAGCTTCTGAGTGCGGTGGAGCGGATCCTGGAGCGACCCAGTCCGATGGATTACATCGTGGTGGAAACCACTGGTCTGGCAGATCCTCTGCCGGTTGCCATGACGTTCCTCGGAAGCGAGCTGCGGGATTCAACTCGGCTCGACTCAATCATCACCTTGATTGATGCTGAAAATTTCGACGACAACGTGCTCGACACCCAGGTGGGACGAGCCCAGGTGGTCTATGGCGACATCCTGCTCCTGAACAAGTGCGACCTGGTGCCGGAACAGCGCTTGAAGGATCTTGAGCAAACTCTTCGGGCGGTGAAGAACGATGCCCGCATTCTTCATTCGGTCAAAGGCGATGTTCCCCTGCCGTTGCTGCTGAGCGTTGGACTGTTCGAATCAGACAAGGTTGTTGCACCCGGCCATGACCACGGGCACAGCCATGACCACGGGCACAGCCATGACCACGGGCACAG
>CAJWLE010000241.1:0-2492 GCA_913042965.1 uncultured Synechococcus sp. | reverse complement strand
CGTTGTTGTTGTTGCTGGCTGGTTTCGAGCCGTAAATCGCGTCCCTGCTGGCGCAGTCGCAAGCGCACGCGACTGCCCAGGTCTTCACCACCGCTGCGGAGGGAATAGCCGTTGCTGTCGAGGTAGCGGCTGCAGATCCCTGTGAAGTTGAACCGGTTCAGGCTGGGGTCCACCAATCCATCCGATCGTTTGCTCCAGCAACGCGGTTGAGTCTTGAGCTGTTGGAGCACCAACAACGCCCAGTTGCTGCGGCCCACGGGGCGTGCCAGCACGATGAATTGGTCTTGGCGCACCGGCTGGCTGTTGAACAGGCCCTGGGCCGCATTGGCTCGGGGGAACGGCAAGGCCGTGGTGGCGATGGCCCCGGTGAGGATCAGGGTGCGGAGGTAGGTTCGCCGCATCGACCCCCCGGGAGAGTCTGAGTTGTACCGGATCCTGCACGACTCGAGCAATGGCTGATGGACGGGGGCGGGTGGTGGCTGCCGCCACCGATGGGGCCTGCAGCGGCAACCCCGGGCCTGGGGGCTGGGGTGCCTTGCTGCGCTTTGAAGACGGCAGTGTGGAGGAGTTCGGTGGCCATGACCCCGCTACCACCAACAACCGCATGGAGCTGCAGGCGGCCCTTGAGTTGCTGCAGCGGCTGAAGGAGCTGCCCCGCCACCCCGATCTCACCCTGCGAACCGACAGCAAGTATTTGATCGATGGCCTCGGTTCCTGGATGAAGGGCTGGAAGCGCAAGGGTTGGAAAACGGCGGCTGGCAAGGCGGTGCTGAACCAGGACCTCTGGAAAGCCCTGGATCAGGCTCGGCTGGACGATGTTCCCCTGGCCTATGTGAAGGGTCACAGTGGCGATCCGGATAACGATCGGGTGGATCGCATCGCCGTCGCCTATTCCCAGGGTCGTGCCGCTGATCTGCCCTCCGCATCTCCACCCCCTGCCGTGGCGGACCAGGAGGATCCGGCACCTCTGCCGCTGCAACAGTTGCTCAGTCGCCTGGAACTGGCCGATCGTCTGGCCAGCGGGGGCTACAGCCTCAGCGTGATGGAACTGGCTCAGCTGGTGGAGCAGCCGTTGCGACAGCTTGAAAGCAAGGATGCTTCCTGGACCTGGCGCGATTGGTTGGTGCAACCGCAGGAGAAGGGTCGCTGGACCCTGCAACGCCGCGAGGCAGGATCAGAACAGTCCTGAGCAACGGCCATGCCGGCAACTTCACTCAGCAGCGGCGCTTTTTACCAGCGCTGGCTGGGGCCGGTGCTCGCCAATGATGAGGGTCTCGATGCCGAGCAGCTGTCCCGTACAGCGCTGACGGCACTGGGTCAGGCGAGTCTGCGGCGACGCTGGCCGGGTGTGTCCTCGGTGCTGGATGGTCTGGCAGGAGATCTGCAGCGGCGGGATCTTCGCCTGGAGCAGGTGCTGTTCGGCTGCCGTTTTCCCAATCCCGTTGGTTTGGCGGCTGGATTCGACAAGAACGGTGTTGCGGCCGGCATTTGGGACCGCTTCGGTTTTGGTTTCTCGGAGGTCGGCACCGTCACCTGGCATGGCCAGCCCGGTAATCCCCGCCCGCGTTTGTTCCGATTGGCGGAGGAGCAGGCGGCTCTGAATCGGATGGGGTTCAACAACGATGGTGCCCAGGCGTTGCTGAAGACCCTGCAGCGCCAGAAGTTGGAGCCCCCCGGGCGCCGTCCGGCGGTGCTGGGCATCAATGTGGGCAAATCGAAGATCACCCCCCTGGAGCAGGCGCCGGACGATTACGCCTCGTCGCTCGAGCTGTTGGCGCCGCTGGCTGATTACGCCGTGATCAATGTGAGTTCACCGAATACGCCGGGTCTGCGGGACCTGCAGGACACGACGCAGCTGCGACGGCTGGTGGAACGGCTGCGGCGTCTGCCGGCCTGCCCTCCGCTGCTGGTGAAGATCGCTCCCGATCTGGAGGACGATGCGATTGATGGCATCGCCAGGCTCGCCTTCGAGGAGGGATTGGCCGGTGTGATCGCTGTGAACACCAGCCTCGATCGGCTTGGATTGGCCCAGCGACGCCTGCAACAGACCGGTCGCACCTTGGCGGAGGAGGCCGGAGGCCTCAGCGGCGCCCCTTTGCGCCAGCGGGCCCTTGAGGTGATTCGTCGTTTGCGGGTGAGTGCTGGTCCGGCCCTTCCCCTGATCGGGGTGGGAGGGATTGATTCGCCTGAGGTGGCTTGGGCGCGAATCAGTGCAGGCGCCTCCTTGGTGCAGCTGTACACCGGCTGGATTTTCAAGGGGCCCGACCTTGTGCCTCTCATCCTGGAGGGGTTACAGCAGCAGCTGGATCGCCATGGGTTGCGCACCATCCGCGAGGCGGTTGGCAGCGGTTTGCCCTGGCAAGGCTGAGTCAGACGATCTCGAAGCTTGATTCCGTCAGGTCTGGCCCACCCTTGAGGATTGCGAACAACCCGCCGTCTTCGCCGTATCCCTTCTTGGTTCCGTTCTGATCGAAGTAAAGCGTGCCTTTGGC
>CAJWLE010000240.1:0-2502 GCA_913042965.1 uncultured Synechococcus sp. | reverse complement strand
TTCTGAACTGTCCTCTCGGCACCGACAGTGACAGTTCATCGCCAGCAAGATGGCGAGCATGACCACGTCTTCCCGCCTTGAGCGTCTTCGAGGCCGATGGAACGGCCTCAACGACCATCAGCAGGTCGGTGTCTCATTGGCCGGCATGGGTGCCCTCTTCGGTGCATGGCTTCTGTTCTGGCCAGTACCTACCGAAGTTGAGGGACGCGGGGTTTTGATTTATCCCGATAACGCCGGGATTCTCAACGCCAGAGCAGCTGGGCAGGTGTTGAGCATCAACACCGCAGTCGGGGACCGTGTGCGCAAGGGGCAGGTGTTGATGACTCTGTATCTGCCTGTGCTCGAGCGCAAGCTCGACCAGCAAAAGGGCAACCTGCGTCAGCTGGTGCGTCAGAACGAGGAACTTGATGCGCGTGATGCTCTGCGCATCGGCACGGCCAAACTCGCCCTCGATACGGCGCTGGCCAAGCTCGACGACGACGAAAAGCGTCTAGCCAGGCTGCAGGCGACTTACAACAGCAAGGTCGACAACCTCAACTGGTTGGCGAGACGAGAGGTGGTGGCGCCTTTGGCACAGGAGGTGGTGTCTGCTGAGCAGGGCCTCACGACCACGAGTGTTCAGCTGGATGACATCAAGATCCAGCGCAGGGACCAGATCACCGATTTCCAGCAGATCAAGCTCAATATCGAGTCGGAACAGCTGGACCGACGCTTCCAAATCGATGATCTCAAGCGGGAGATCAAAGTGATGGAGGCCAGAATCGCCTTCGACGGCAATGTCACCGCGGTACGCAGTGGCGCGGTGCTCGATCTTCAGGTCATTCAGGGCCAGACCGTCAAGCTTGGTGATCGTCTTGGCACCATCGGCCGCAACACCCGTCCTCCCAAGGGCGATAACAAAACCGGTGGTGATCTCATCGCCGTGTCGTATTTTTCGCCGGCAGATGCTCGTCGGCTCCCCATTGGTCTGCCTGTGGAGGTTGTGCCCCTGTGGAATCAGCGCGGTCGTTTTGGTGGGATCGTCGGCAAGGTGCGCAGTGTTCTCACGCTCCCCGCCACACAGGAAGACATCTCCACCACCATTGGCAACAACCAGCTCGCTGAGGCTCTGGTCAAGCACGGGCCCGTGATGCGGGCTGAAATTGAGTTGGACCGGCACCCCCGCACCGACGATGGCTATCGATGGACGCTCTCTCAGGGCAGTGGAGTCTTCCCAATCCGTGAAGGTCTCACTGTGGATACGTTTGCCTATGTGGAGTGGCGCTCACCGGTGACTTACGTCATTCCTGGCCTGCGTTCGCTCACCGGTGGATTCCGCACGTTCCGCATCGATCGCATCTGGGATCTGCCGTTCCTGCGGCAGCCAGGAACTCTTCAGTGATCTTCTGACTTCTTTCATGGCACTCCGTCCTCTACTGCGTCAGGAACTTCCCTGGTTGGTTTCGGAACTTGTTCTGCTGATCGTTCTGCTCAATGCCAATCCGCCTGAACTGTGGTTCTGGCTGGTGGTGTTTCTGGTGATTTTTGGCTATCGCATCGAGCGATGGTGGTCTTCAAGACCGATGTCCTAATCGGCTGGGTTTCTTGGTTCTTTTACTCAAGCTGACTCAGTTCGCGAAACGAGAATCCTTCTAGGGTCAGATTTGTGGGAACAGTTGATTCCGGATCCCTGGGCATCGGCAGCAGTTCGCGCAGCAGCTGGGCGTAGGTCACATTCACATCCACCGTTGCGATCAGGCGATTCACCAAGGAATTCACCAGCTGCGTTTGCGTTACCGAGAGATCAATTTCATTGGTGAGCCCTGTCTTGTAGCGAAGTGTGCTGTCTCGGAAGGCTTCCTTGCTTGCTCCTACGGCGCGCCGCGCCGAAACAAGCTTGGCAAGACTTGCCTCATGATTCAGGAAAGCCCGTTCGAGTCGAAGCCGGATGCTGTTACGGGTGGCGGCATACGACTGGCTTGCTGCCTGCTCCTGCAGCGAAAGAGCTTTGACGGCGTTGGTAGTTGCGCCGGCATTGAAAATCATCCAATGAAAGGCAAGTCCCACGGACCAGTCGTATCCCGCCACCTGCTCAAGGGGCAGAAACGTGGCACCGCAACATCCCTCGCCCAGCAAGGAGACGTTGAAGGTGCGTTCCACTGATGCCAAGCCTCCAACGGAGGCGAACAGGCTGAGCTTGGGTAGCAACTGAGCTGCCGTTTCGTCCTGTTGCAGTGCCAGGGCCCTGCGGGTGGCGAGGATCGCATTGAGCTCAGGATTGCTGTCGTAGGCGGCCAGCAAGGACTGCTCAAGACTCAGCGGCCAGGCCGGTGAAAGGTTGATCGCGTCGCCTGCACTGGGAACGACATCGGCGGGGAGATTCAGCAGGGTCCATAACCCTCTTCTCGAAACAGCTCGATCGGCCAGAGCCTGGATCAGTGCCTCCTGATCAGTGGCGAGGGTCGCATTGCGTCGCAGCAGATCCACGCGCGGCACCAGCCCTGCTTGTTTGAGATTGAGCGT
>CAJWLE010000239.1:0-2528 GCA_913042965.1 uncultured Synechococcus sp. | reverse complement strand
GGCAATCGCGACAGTCTGTGAGTTCTGCGGCGTGGTTCGGCTCCTTAAGATGAGGTGAACGTTGGTTGAGACATGAATCCCAAGCAGGTGGGCGCCCTCCGACGGGCTGTGATCTATTTCCTGGTGGGATATGGCGGACTGACTGTGATCAATAACAGTGGTCTGGCATCCGAGCGGATGTGGCTCGCTTACATGCCGTTGTTTGTGGGGGTCTACATCTTCGCGCGCTGGGCGGACGCCAGGATCGCTGCCTCCGGTCAGTCAAAGGATGAGTGAGCGAGGTTCGCGAGTGTTGTTCAGCTGTTCAGGCTGAAGCGCACAATCAGGTCGTCGTAGTCGCGGTCACCGCCTCCGAAAATGTCCTCGACGCCCCAGCCGTTGGCACCGAAACGGGTGAAGTGCTCCAGTCCGTCGGCGTTGGCAGCGGCAAAGGCGAAGTACTGCTCTCCGCTCTGCTGATTGGTAATTAGCGGGGCATAGAGCGAACCACTGTCGAGAGTGACGTTGAATGATGCGATGGTGGAGTCTGTTAACTGCAGAGCGTTGTCACTGATCAGCTCGGAGCGCCTGCTTGCTGCAGCCGCATAGCCCGGCTCTCCGGGTTTCAGGATTGACCCGATCAGCGGATCCACCACAGTTCCAGCGTCGTCGGTAACGGCGTACCACTGCAGGATGGAATCGGTTTCAGATGATCGGCTGAACGAGCCCGAGAGGGTCACACCATCGACGGCGTTTGAGGCTCTGGTGTCGATCAGATCGATGGCAGCCAGGTCGGTGCGACCGCCCGGCAGGTTGCTGGCAGTGGATGATGAAGCCTTGAAACTGCTGAAGAAACGCCGTCCCTCTGGATCGCTGTAAGCCAGGATTGTCTGGCCTGTGCGGGTGTCCTCAACCGCGATTCCCAGCAGGTTTCCCACAGGTTCAAGAGTCAAGGGATTACGCAGGACGGGACCGTCGGTTTCCACAAAGGTGACCTGCCTGGCACCGTCCAGATCGAAGCTGATCGGAATGCTGTGGTCTTGGCTGGGCACGGTGAAGGGTCCCGGAGCAGCGCCGGGAGCATCGGGACTGTTGCCTGGCCCACCCGGGTTGTACACAGCGCTGTAGCCATGTCCGGATGGCATGCGAACGGCACTCAGTGCCTTGATGGCATTCAGATCACCTTCAAGGATGACGTCGTAGTAGTTGTCATGGTCCTCGACATAAGCAGCATTCACAGGAGTGCCTGCCGGTGCCAGATCAGCGAGGCCCACCACGGTGAGCGTGCCCTGATTCCCGATGGCATAGGACACTCCCGTTTCAGTGATCGTGATGCTCTCACCGCTTTGCGTGGTTGCCTCCAGCTGGAAAAACCGGCCGAAGTCATTCGGCATCAGGCTCGCGATGCCGTCCGGCGAAAAACCGGCGCTGGTGTATAGCCGCAACCGGTACTGCGCCTGATCGCCATAGGAATCAGAGCCACTGTTGTGTTGTGATGCAGCACCGATACCGACGGGTCCGCCCTCTCCCAGATCGCTATACAGATTGAGCTTCGCGGACACCAGTCGAGGACCGTTGCCTGCCACGTAGGAGCTGCTGCTGTCGATCGACAGCCCAACGGCGTTCACCGGCCCTGATCTGCCAATCATCTGCAGCGGTGTGCCGTCGTTGACGATCGCCACCGATATTGGGTAGCGGGCACCAGGACTGCCAGGGGTGGTGCGATTGCCGAAATCACCCATGATCACCACCGTCTGGCGCTCGTTGTGCTCGAGGTTCGGCATCAGGCCCGCGATCTGGGGGGTCACCGTCGTGCCGTCACTGAGGGTGACCTCAAAGTCACTGCCGTCGGCATCCAGGGACGAGGGCAGCACGGGAAAGCTGAACACCAGCGGCATGGTGTCAGCGAGCATCAGTCTGGTGGCGTAGGTGCCGCTCGCACCCACCAGGCCGGCGGCGGATGTGAGTGCCCTGAGTGATGGGTTCAGAGCCGGATCAAGGGATTGCCAGGCCACATTGAATTCCGCAGCCGCCTGTTCTGCATTGGCACCCATCAGGCGTGGGACGCCCATGTATCCGTCGAAGCCGAAGTTGCCGGTGAGAAATTTGGCTTCGTCGCCGAACAGATCAGCTCCGTAGACGATGGGTGTGAGCAGACTCGATGCCAGTGTCGATGTGTTGGCAATGTCGGCGTTAATGGTGTCGAGTAGTGGGCCGGCCCACTCGCTGTAAACAAGCGCCATTGTTTTCGCAGCCGTTCTCTTGAAATTTAGGGAAGCTCACGGATCGTTCCAACGGCTCAGATCTGAAGGTTCCCATCAAAAAAGCACCTCTCTAGCGACTGCTAAGGAGGTGCCTTGAATTGATTGAGGAGTAACTGGCAGAGCTCAGCTGAGGCCCAGCACCCCGAAGGTGATCTGGCTAAGAATGCCGTGACCAGTCAGAGCTTCGGTGAGAATTCCGATGACGAAACCGAGCATGGCAACGCGACCGTTCAACAGTTCTGCGCGCACCAGTCGCTCACCTTTGATCTGGCTTGCCGCTGCATC
>CAJWLE010000238.1:0-2533 GCA_913042965.1 uncultured Synechococcus sp. | reverse complement strand
GGCGGGCTGGTGGCGCAAACCGGTCCCATGACCAGCGGTATTGCCACAAACGGGCTCCAGCAGTTTCCGACCACCAGCGAACGCTGCCGGCTGCTGCTCGAACAATGGCGCCAGGAGCTTCAACTCACATCCCGCGAAACGGGTCTGCTGCGAGGGGAGCTGGCGTTGCTGGACCAGCAGCTGCAACGCCTGGATCAACGCAGCCTGCGGATCGCCGTTTTCGGTCGGGTGGGGGTCGGTAAATCGAGTCTGATCAACGCCCTGATCGGCCAGCGCTTGCTGGAAACGGATGTGGCCCATGGCAGCACCCGACGCCAGACCGCCGTCGACTGGACATTGCCAATCGGCGATCTGAACCGCATTCAGCTGGTGGACACCCCCGGCATTGACGAAATCGGCGCCGACGGCCGTGCGCGGCTTGCCGCTCGGGTTGCGATGGGAGCTGATCTCGTTCTTCTGGTGATCGACAGCGACCTCAGCCGCTGCGACCGGGAGGCTCTGGCGACACTGCAATCACTCGGCAAGCCGCTGCAACTGGTGCTCAACCGTTGTGATCGTTGGCCAGACACAGAGCTGGCAACCCTGTTGAACAGCATTCGCCACCGTCTTCCAAAGGACCTGCCCATCACCGCCGTGGCCGCCGCACCGCGCCGACCTGTGCTCGATGCCGAAGGTCGTCCGCGTAGTGAGGCGGCTCCCGCCGAAGTGAGCGTGTTGCGCAACCAGCTGACCCAACTGCTGGAGCAGGAGGGGGAACTGCTTCTGGCAATCCAGGCACTGCGTCTGGCCGATCGCTTCCAGCAACAGAGGCACAAACTGAAGCTGCAACTCAAACGCCGCAGCGCGCAGGGATTGATCGGGCGCTATGCCGCCGCCAAAGCCACGGGCGTCGCGATGAATCCGCTCTTGGCTCTGGATCTGGCCGGCGGCATGGCCTGTGACTCAGCCCTGGTGCTGCAGCTCTGCCAGCTGTACGGACTCAAGCTGACGCCGTCCAGCACACGGTTGCTGCTGACCCGTCTTTCGGCTCAGAACGCCTTGCTGGGGGGGGCCCAGCTGGGCCTTGGACTGATCAAGCATCTGCTTCTGCTGCTGGTGCCCGTGAGCGGAGGTGCCAGCCTCGCGCCAGCCGCACCGGTGGCCCTGGCCCAGGCTGCACTGGCGGTTCATGCCAGCCGGCGTACAGGCCGCCTGGTGGCTCAGCAATTGCTGCAGGTGCGCGGTGGACAGCCCGCCGCCCTGCTGCGACGACTGGCGCAGAGGGACCCGTTGGTTCGCCACTGGCTACAGCGCTGGCCGCGCCTGGCCCGCGCAGACTGGCAACCCCTGCTGCCCTGAGGTCGATGCCGCAGATCGCCCTTTTCGGCACCAGTGCCGACCCACCGACCCGCGGCCACCAGGCCCTGCTGGAGGAACTGCTGCTGCTGTATCCCCGCGTGGCGACCTGGGCCAGTGACAACCCAAAAAAGCAGCATGGTGCCCCGCTGGACCTCCGTGCTCAGCTGCTGCAGGCCCTGGTGAAGCAGATCCAGGATCCCCGGCTGGAGCAGATCCAGGAGCTCAGCGATCCATTCACGATTCGCACGCTGCAACGGGCCGGGCAGCGCTGGCCTGATGCTGAGCTGGTGTTCGTTGTGGGCAGCGACCTGGCCTCGCAGATCCCAAGCTGGAAGCAAACCGATCAGTGGTTGCCGTACTGCCGGTTGGCGATCGCACCTCGGCAGGGTTGGCCCTTGACTGCCGTGGCCATCCAGCAGCTGAAACAGCTTGGTGCGCGCCTTGATCAACTTGTGTTGTCCGTACCCGCAAGCGCCAGTTCGGCCTTACGCGAACGCCCCCGAAAGGACCAACTGCCCGAATCGGTCTGGCCTCTGTTGATCGAGCACAATCTTTACGGTCTGAACTCCTCCAGCCGCTGCTGATGCGCCTCGCTCTGGCCCAGCTCAATCCCCTGGTGGGTGATCTGCGCGGCAATGCAGAACAGATTCTTGCGGCAGCCCGGCAGGCGGAAGCCATGGGAGTGTCCCTGCTGCTGACGCCGGAACTGTCCCTCTGGGGATACCCACCCCGTGATCTTCTTCTCCGGCCCTCGAAGTTGGCGGAGCAGACGGAAGCCCTGGACTGGCTTGTGGAGCAGCTGAACGGCGCCTGTTCCCTGCTGATCGGCGTTGCTCTGCCGGCAGGCGACCAACGAACTCCCACGTTGTTCAACGGCATCGCCCTGGTGGACGATCAGGGATGGCAAGGCGTGGCCCGCAAGCAGCTGCTGCCGAGCTACGACGTCTTTGATGAGCGGCGTTATTTCCGCCCTGGAGATGGAGCCTGCATCTTGCCCCTGCCAGGAGGCGAACAGCTTGGGCTGACCATCTGTGAAGACCTCTGGGTGGAGGACGAACTACAGCGCGAACGTCTTTCGGGGCCGGACCCGATCGCTGCCCTAGCTGAGGCAAAGCCCGACCTGATGATCAACCTGGCGGCATCTCCCTTCGACCCGGGCAAACCGGCGCTGAGACGACGGCTGGCTGGGGAGGCC
>CAJWLE010000237.1:0-2554 GCA_913042965.1 uncultured Synechococcus sp. | reverse complement strand
TCCATCTTGAATTCGTCACCGAGAACGTGGCCGAACTTCTGCAGAGCCTCAATCAGTAGGTAGTTGATCGGCATCCAGACCGGCCCTCTCCAGTTGGAGTTGCCGCCGAACATGGCAACTGGACTATCAGCTGGGCTGTAGCTGATCGAGGCGTAGTCGTCACCCTGTTGATAGGAATAAGGCGTCTTCTGGTACACCTTGGAAAGACTGCGGATGCCGTACGGGGAGAGAAACTCCTCTTCGTCGAAGACCCGCGTCAGAATCCGACGCAGTCGATCGGGAGGCACGATTGAGTACAGAACGCGATCCTGATGCCAGGATCCGAGATGACTGATTGCATCAAAAGGCGCCCCCCGATCCTCGCCCAGTTCATCCAAATACCTGCGCACATCGAGGGATGGAATCTCCCCCACTGTCGCTGCATCAAACGTGGCGACTCCAAGCAGCGGAATCAGCCCGCTCAGCGATCGTGTGCGTAGGTAATCAGTGGTCCCGTCTGGCCGCTTGAGAACGTCGTAATAGAACCCATCCTCTTCGTCCCAGTTGACATAGCCACGCCCTGTCGGACTGTTCAATGCGTACGTAAGACGACTGAAGTCAGCGACGAAACGTTCGCACAGGCTTTTGTATTCCTCTCTGTCTTCAGCAAGCAGAACGCACGCCTCCAGCATGTTCAGGCTGAGCATGCCCATCCAGGCCGTGCCGTCGGACTGTTCGATGCGGCTTCCGTCCTTCAGTGGATAGCGGCGATCGAAGATCGCGATGTTGTCGAGTCCGAGGAAGCCTCCTTCGAACAAACTGTCGCCATTGCGATCGGTGCGGTTGGCCCACCAGCCGTATTCCAGCAGCAGTTCGCGAAGGCTGGCACGCAGAAACGGATAATCCTTGCGGCCGTAGCAGCGTTTGGAGATCATGAAGATGCGCAGTGCAGCCCAGGCTCCGATCGGTGGATTGGCGTCGGAAAGTGCCCATTCATAGGCGGGTGATTGCCCATTGTTGGCGGTGTAGGAGGCCTGGCGCAGCATGCGTGACTGACGCTTGGCTTCACCCGGGTCAAGCTCTGCAAAGGCCACGGCATGGAACATCAGATCCCACTGGCAGAAGTAGGGATACTCCCAGCAGTCGGGCATCGAGATGATGTTGCGAGCCCGCAGGTTGCGCCAGTAGGCGTTGTCGGTATGCCAGCGCTCTCCGGGAGGTTTGGCTGAATTGCTGTCGCCGCGAAGCCAGCGGGCCACATACCAGTCGTAGTACTTGCGACACCAAAACAGACCGGCCGCTGCAGCGGCATGAATGGCTCTGTCTTCGTCGTTCAGGTTTGGGGCCACCCAGTGCAGGTGGTCTTGCCAGTCCTGACGTCGCTGCTCAATGAGGGAGGCCATCGTGGCGGATTCGATGCTCGCCTGCGCCGTCGTCCCGTTGGCGTCACGTCGACAGAGTCTGAGATCCACTTGCCAGACCTCTCCGGGCTCAAGGTTGCGTTGCAGGTGGAGAGCTGCCTTGCTGCCTTTCTGATCCGGATTCACTGCATCGACCTTTCCCTCGGTCAGATATCGGTGAAAGGCATCTTTCACATAGGGCTGCTTCAGAGGCTGGTTGTAAAGCCGCTGGGTGTTGGTCTCGTTCTCGGTGAACAGCCAGGTTCCCTGTTCGCTGCAACTCAGGCCGTAGGAGCCGAGTCCCTCAACAGCACTGCTCACGAGCAGATTGTCTTTCAGTTGCAGCGATGGTGAACTGCCGTCGTTCTGCTTGTTCTCGCCCCAGCTCCAGGTGTTGCGAAACCAAAGGGTGGGAAGCAGGTGCAGTGCAGCCTTCTCCGGTCCACGGTTGGTGATGGTGAACCGGATGACCACATCCTCCGGCGACGCCTTGGCGTACTCAACCTCCAGATCGAAGAAACGATTGTCATCAAAAATTCCGGTGTGAACCAGCTCGAATTCGTTCTGGTTTCGGCCGCGGCGACGGTTCTCGTCTCTCAGTTGTTTGTAAGGGAAGCTTTTCTGGGGGTACCGATACAACGCTTTGGCATAACTACCTGTGGGCGTTCCGGCTAGGTGATACATCATGTCCTTGATGTCTTCCCCGTGATTGCCCTCCGGATTGCCGAGACCGAAGAGGCGTTCCTTTAGTACAGGGTCTTTTCCGTTCCAGAGTGCCGGGGCGAAGCAGAGCAGACCCTGCTCATCACTGATACCGAGCAGGCCGTCCTCCCCCCAGCGGTAAGTGCGCAGATGGCTGTGATCAAAGGGGAAGGATTCCCAGGCGTTGCCGTCTGCCGAGTAGTCCTCTCGAACGGTTCCCCACTGTCTGTCGCTGAGATAGGTGCCCCATCGATCCCAGGGTTGATGCCCGTCGTCGCGCTCGCGGCAACGAATGAGCTCTGCAGGTTCCTCGCCCAGCTGTGCGTTGGAGATCGCCGAAGTTGACATGAACGAATCACCCTCATGTTCTCGAAGTTAATGAGGGTGATCTGGAATGCCCATGACAAAACGGCTTTTATCACTGCCGGTGGTGGGGGCGGGGGGACTTGAACCCCCACAGGATTTTCATCCCA
>CAJWLE010000236.1:0-2584 GCA_913042965.1 uncultured Synechococcus sp. | reverse complement strand
TGCGCTGTGGTCGCGCGTTACGGCGCAGTTGTGGGTGATGCTTCCGGGCTGAACCGCGCCGAACTTGCACGGATCGTGTTCAACAATCCCGTTGAACGCGAATGGCTCGAACAGCTCGTGCACCCGTTGGTGCGCCAACGTTTCCAACAGGAATTGCAACGCCTCCAGAACGCGCCAGTGGTGGTGCTGATGGTTCCACTGCTGTTCGAGGCAGGGCTCGAAACCCTCTGCAGCGAGGTTTGGCTGGTGGACTGCGAACCACAACAGCAGCTCAATCGCCTGCAGCGTCGCAATGGCCTCAGCGAAATAGAGGCTCAGGCCAGGCTTGATGCCCAGTGGCCATTGGAGCGGAAACGGCCCCTCGCGGACGTTGTGATCAACAACCGTGGCTCGACCGATGCGCTAATCGATCAAGTCAACCGTTACGCCCCGCCTTCTCCCGGAACCACTTCGTGATCACCCATTTGCTGCCCTCTTCCACTGGCATGGCTTCATGCAGGGTGAAGCGATTGGGGCTGCCATCGGCCTGAAGATTGTTCCAGGCCAAGGCCAGCCCGGGCAGCGGGGTGAAGCATCGACCCAGACGCTTAAAACAGGTCTCCCCTCCTCGCTCAACTGCATTCAGGTAGATCATCACGGTCCAAGTGCGCTGGCCTCCTTTTGCCGTGTTCTTCTCAAATTCCTTGGTTCCTGGCGCAAACCAATCGGTGTGTTCCTTGAAGTACTCGCCAGGGTCATAACGCTGGCCCTGGATCGGCTCAGACAATCCGGGATCCACACCGAGCAACGCAGCGAAGCGTTGATCCAAGCGTTTGGCCAGCTCAGGACGGTTCTGGCGCAGGTGACAGGTCCGGCTGGTGCGGTAATCGCTGCTGCCGCGGGTCACAGTGGAAGGCTGCAACGACTCGTTGATCGCCGCAATCACCTCCTCACACTCATCGCGTCCAAGCAATCCCGGCAGCTCATAAACCTGAGCCAGAGGCGTGTCCAATCGCCAGGCCCGGGGTTGATGGTCGGCTCGTGTGAGCGGCGCCTCAAACCAGCTGAGCCAATTCACAGGTGGTTGATGAACCACCTCATCGAGCACGGCTTCAATAGCAGCCCGCTTGTAGCCCTGAGCCAGAGCACGATCGATCAGATCATTGCGGTTACAACCCCGATCACGGTTGCGCCGCAGCCAACCGGTCCACGAGGCCGGAATGGCTGCGGCAGAGTCCATCACCCCTTGAGCTTCTGACTCAGAATTTTATTGGCCAGTTTGGGATCGGCCTTGCCACCGGTCTTTTTCATCAACTGTCCAACAAAGAAACCCTGAAGCTTGGTCTTACCGCCGCGGAAAGCCTCCACCTCTCCAGGATGCGCCTCCAGCAGCTCATCCACGATTGCCTCAATCGCAGCCGGATCGCTGATCATCCCCAGACCACGCTCATCAACGATCGCCTTGGGAGAACCGCCCTTTTCGAGCAGATCCGGAAGGATCTCCTTGGCGATCTTGCCGCTGATTTTTCCGCCATCGATCAGCTGAACCATCTCCGCCAGTTGCTCCGGACGGAAGGGCAGCTCGGCATAGCTGAGTCTGTTGCTGTTCACATAGGCGGCGATATCGCCGGTGATCCAGTTCGCGGAAAGCTTGGCGTCAGCACCCGCAACCACCACCGCCTCGAAGTAATCCGCCATCGGTCGCTCATCGGTGAGCACACGGGCGTCGTACTGGGACAAGCCCAGATCATCCGCATAGCGGTGTCGCTTGGCAGCCGGCAGCTCCGGCAGTTCCGAGCGCCAGGACTCCCGCTGATCGGCACTGACCTCGATCGGACCAAGGTCGGGATCGGGGAAATACCGGTAGTCACTGGCACCTTCCTTGGTGCGCATGCTCTTGGTGAGCTGCTTGCTTTCATCCCATAAACGGGTTTCCTGAACGATCGTCTCGCCGGCTTCAATCGCCTTCACCTGACGCTTGATCTCGTAGTCACAAGCCTTCTGAATGGCTGAGAACGAATTCATATTCTTGATCTCGACCTTGGTGCCGAAGGGCGCGTCCGGCCCGCGGCGAACGGAGATGTTGACGTCACAACGCAGGGAGCCCTCCTGCATGTTGCCGTCGCTGACGCCCAGATAACGCATGATCCGGCGAATTTCTGAGGCATACTCCGCTGCCTCACGACCGGTGCGTAAATCCGGCTTGCTGACGATCTCCGCCAAAGCCACCCCAGCCCGGTTGTAGTCGACAAGGGAATGGGTGGATCCCGCCAGACGGTCACTACCGGCATGGACGAGCTTCCCTGCGTCCTCCTCCATATGGAGGCGTTCAATTCCGATATTTTTCAGATAGGTGTCCTTCCCCTTTTCAGCGACTTCCACTTCAATCCAACCCTCTTCGGCGATTGGCTCGTCGTACTGGGAGATCTGATAGTTCTTGGGCAGATCGGGATAGAAATACTGTTTGCGATCGAACTTGCTGTGCTCGGCGATGTTGAGGTTGAGGGCCATCGCCGCCTTGACCGCGTACTCCAGAACCTTCTGATTCAGCACCGGCAGGGTGCCAGGCAAGCCGCAAACCACTGGATCGATGTGGGGGTTGGGG
>CAJWLE010000235.1:0-2603 GCA_913042965.1 uncultured Synechococcus sp. | reverse complement strand
AATCAATGCACATGAAGCACTGCTTGGATCTCGTCGATGCGGAGTTGATTGTCGAGGCGGCCATGGCCATGGCACAGACAATGTCTGCCCGCGTTTCGATTGCCCTTGTCGATGCAGCTGGGCAGCTGATCACGTTTCGCCGACTGGATGGTGCTTCCAGCGCCAGCGTCGAGACCTCTATCGCCAAGGCCCGAACAGCTTCCCTGACCGGAGCCGATAGTGCCAAAGCCGAGCAGGCCATTGCTTCAGGCCGCATGGCTCTGCTGTCTCTTCAAGGTGTGCTCCATCAGCCCTGTGCTCTGATGGCAGGTGGATTGGTCTTTCGCGTTCAGGACGAGGTTGTGGGGGCGATCGGCGTATCCGGTATGACGCCGGATCTGGATGCTGAGGTCGCCCGCGCAGGATTGGCAGCTTTCCAGCTCAGAGCCCAGGGCTGCTCATCATGATGCCGCCGTCTGCGAACACGCTGGTTGCCGTCATATAGCTGGCACCGTCACTCGCGAGGAATGCCACCACAGACGCGATTTCATTGGGCTCCGCCATCCGGCCAATTGGAATGGCGGCATCGAGTTTGGCGAGCAATTCGGGATTGTTCATGGTGGAGTCGTTGATTGGCGTCGCCACGGCTCCAGGACCCACATTCACAATCGAGACGCCTTTCCCCGCTAATTCAACGCCTGCTGTTCGGGTGAGCATGCGGACGCCTCCCTTGGCGACGCAATAGGGCGTGTTGTCAGGCATGGGCCAGTCCTCATGCACTGAGGAGATATTGATGATGCGCCCACCGCTTCCCTGCGCGATCATCTGCTTTGCGGCGTATTGCGTTGCAAAGAACACGCCACGCAGATTCACATTCAGCACTTTGTCGAAGTCATCGGGAGTGGTGCTGAGGATCGAGGTGCGGGTCTCGATGCCTGCGTTGTTCACCATCACATCCACCTTCCCGAAGGTCTTCACCGCTGTGTCGACCAAGCGCTGAAGATCCTCCAGTTTCCCAACATCAGCCTGCACACCAATCGCCTGGCCACCCAGCTCACCGATTTCCTCAATCAGTTCTTCGGTGCGTTCAGGGTGAGAGCGGTAGTCGATCACCACTTTGGCGCCAAGGGAGCCCACAGCCTCCACGATTGCCTTGCCGATGCCGGAATTGCCTCCGGTCACGATGATCACCTTGTCACGCAGACAAAGTGATGCCATCGCCTTGGGGACCTGAGTAGTCATGACAGTCAGGGCAGAACAGCCCTTCAATAGCCGTTTTCTCTGCCCCCGTCAGTGTTCCGTGGGCAAACGGCGCTAAGACTTTCTTAGTTGTGTTGATGGATCTGTGGTCGAAGCTGTTCACGAATCACCTTCCATCGAAGGAGTGGCCTTCTCGCTGCCTAATCCCGGCAGTCTTGATCCACTCCTAGAGGCTCTGGGTGTGATGGAGGAGGGTCAGTCGCCGCTGACTGGAGATGCTCTGCAACGGCGCTTTGGACTCGCCGAGGGCAGAGCCGTGGTTCGGCACTACAGATTGGGTTGTGAAAAGCTCGACTATGTCTCCTTCGAGTCAGTCGATACCAGCTCTCAATCTGATCCAGGACCGTCCAACACCCTCTGGTTTCAGCATGTGGCCATTGTCGTGAGCGACATGAACCGGGCTGCGGAGAAGCTGATGCCCCATGTCGCGCCGATTTCTGATTCACCGCAGTGGTTGCCGAATGGAGTTGCAGCTTGGAAGTTTCGCAACGCTGCCGGTCATGCCATGGAGCTGCTGTGGTTCCCTCCGGACCAGGGACACCCTCGTTGGCATCAGCCGGAGCCGAGCTTGTTTCAGGGGCTTGATCACAGTGCCATCGCGATCAGCGACAGTGATCGCAGTCTGGCTTTCTATGGCGTCGATCTTGGTTTGCAACTCCGATACGCCACGCTCAATCAAGGTGTTGAACAGGGACGCCTGGATGCTCTAACCGATGCGAGGGTTGCCATTCACGGTTTGAGTGGATCAGCACCCTGTGGTGTTGAGTTTTTGCGCTATCTCAACCCGCCACCTCAACAACCCTCAGCCGCTGCATTGCAACCGCAGGATGCGCTTTACGCACAGATCCTTCTGCATTCTCCTGGAGCTGGTTCCGGTCGCCTTCAATGCGATCCAGATGGCCACAGGATCTGGATCCACTCTTAAGCCAATCCTCAAATTTCACCAGCCTCAGAGTTTCTAGCGTTCAGAAAATGCTCGCTAAACGGTGGACTTCGTTTCCCTGATTGTTCCCCCGTCACCCGACGGATTGGCAGCTGGAGGGCTACTCATCCTCAGGCTGTTCACCGGTGTTGTGTTCATCCGCCATGGCTGGCCCAAGTTGACCAACCTAGGGATCTGGGCCAATGCGATGAAAACACCGGCCTGGCTTTGTTTCCTTTCCGCCTTTTCGATGTGGGCGGGCGGAATCGCCTTGGTTTTTGGCGTGCTCACTCCATTCGCCGCAGCGGTCATTGCCGTGTCAATGCTCTATGCCATGGTGCTGGAGATCAGCAATGGCTTCCCTTTTATTGCCCCGGACCCCTTCCAAATTCCTGAGGGTGACTATGCCGGCCCGATGGGAACCGGAGAACCCCCGAGTTGG
>CAJWLE010000234.1:0-2639 GCA_913042965.1 uncultured Synechococcus sp. | reverse complement strand
GCCGAGAACAGCACCACCTGACGCTCCTCAGGCAACTGGCCGAGGATCCATTCGACGTCGTCGATGAAGCCCATCCGCAACATCTCATCGGCTTCGTCCAGCACAAGGCTGCGAAGACCAGAGGTGTCGAGAGTGCCCTGGCGCATGTGGTCCATCACCCGCCCAGGGGTGCCCACCACCACATCCACTCCACGCCGCAAGGCACTGATCTGAGAGCGGAAATCGGAGCCGCCGTACACCGCCAGCACCTTCAGGTGCGGATGGCCTGCGGCATAGGCCTTGAACGAATCAGCCACCTGCATGGCCAGCTCACGGGTCGGCGCCAACACCAGAACCTGTGGTGTTTTCTGACCCGACTGAAGCCTTTCGAGCAATGGCAGCGCAAAGGCTGCGGTCTTACCGGTTCCCGTCTGCGCCTGGCCCACCAGGTCACGACCGAGCATCAGGTCGGGGAACGCCGCCTTCTGAATGGGAGATGGATCGGTGTAACCCTTATCGGCCAGCGTCTTGAGCAACGCATCACTGAACCCGAAACCACCGAAGCCGGATTCCGGTGTTGTGGATTCGATCGTGGTGGTGAACAGCTCAGCTTCGGAGCGTTCCGTCAGAGTGGAGGCGGACAGATCGACGACGCACGGGGTCTCCCCGCGCAATTGCTGCTCAGTCATGGAAGTGGCTTTGCCTGATTGATCTCTGAAATCAGGCTCACAACCACCCGGATCATTGAAGATCGCGCCTTGGTTGTGTTGCCTACGCTTCAAAGGTTGGCGTTCAATTTATCACCCGGCCGTAATCATCCTGCAGTCGTTCGATGTCGTCCTCACGCAAATCATCGCCGTGCTGGACTTCGAGAATGATCAGATTTTGATCTCCACCTCGGGCGCGATGAATGGCTCCGCGGGGGATCGTCAGCATCACCCCCGCACGGGCTTGATGCCATTGCTCGCCGCACAACAGATCACCCGTCCCATCCACCACGGTCCAGCTTTCACTTCTGTAGCGGTGTCGCTGGAGTGAGAGCTGACAACCGGCCCGCACCAACAGTCGCTTCACCTTGTAAGCGGGGCCTTCAGTGAGCTCTTCGTACCAACCCCAGGGACGCTCAACCCGCATCACGGCACCGTCACCAGGTCAAGGCTGGCACGGGTTCGCGTGATTGCCGTGTACAGCAACCGTCGGTCATGGTCGCTGCTGCTCATTGGATCAAGTGCTTGAGGCCAGAGCACCATCACCCGATCCGCCTCACTGCCCTGGGCGCGATGAATGGTGAGGGCCAGAGCAGGTTCCAGACGACGCAGACGGGCCGGATGCAGACGCTGCACCTGAACCAGACCCTCACCATCGACTGAGCGAAACAGCAGGCGTCGCGTTTCGCCGCGGCCGACCACAACGCCGAGATCTCCATTGGCCAGGCCCAGCTCCGGCTGATTTCCACCGCAGATCACCGGGAGACCAACAGGCCACCGCGCGGGATCAGCAGCATTCGCCTCCCCGAGGAGACTCCGGTTCAGATCCTCCAGGCTCCAGGGTCCCCGCCGGCGAGGACAGAGAACCAGATCGGCCTCCACCGCCTCAAGCAGCGGTTGCGCCTCAGTAGCCAGGTGCACCGCTTCACACCGATCCAGACCTTCAGCCAGAGCGGACAGTCGCTCGAGGCGTTCGCGCCAGCGCTGGCGCACCAGGGACGGCAGGCGCCAGGGACTGCCTCGATGCACCTGAACGTTGCCATCGATCGGAAGTGTGTCGATAGCCCCGCAAAACGCTTTCATCCCCCCATCACGCAGCGCTGCAGCCAAGGTCGCCAGGGCGCCGCGATTGCGATAGGTCTGCACCAGATGCACGGCCCCATCGCCGAAACGAGGCCGCACGTCGTCCTGTTGGAGGCGGTGCCAGACCGCCCCACTGCCCACGGGGGGCAACTGCGCGGGATCCCCCACCAGAACCAGACGACACCCCGAGGGAAGGGCCGCGATCAGGGCCTGAGTGAGCGCAAGATCGAGCATCGACATCTCGTCGATCACCAGCAGATCCAGGTCGAGAGGTCGATCAGCACCCCGCCCGAATCCCCTGGCGCCGGATTCCAACCAGCGATGCAAGGTGCTGCAGGGCAGTGGTGCCCGGCTTGCGAGCACCGCATCACCCAGCCGGCGAGCGGCCTTGCCGGTGGGAGCGGCAAGGCCGATGCGCAGATCCGCATGCCGAGCTTCCGCCCGACGCAGCAGTTCCACCACCGTGCTGGTCTTGCCGGTGCCGGGACCACCACTCAGCAGCACCACGGAGGCATGATCCAGCGCGCAGACGGCGGCCCGCTGCTCGGCATTCAGGGTTTCAGGCAGCGCTGGGGCCGGCAGCGAATCCGGCTTGGGTGGCGGGAGGCTGCGGCGAGACACCAAAGCCTCAACAACCGCCTCCATTGCCTGCAGCCAGCGACGCCAGCCGATTCGATCGCCCTGGATCAGTAATGGAGAGGCGTCTCCCACCAGCCAGCCGCTGGCTTCAGCCAGGTGCCGTCGCTCCGCAGTAAGTGGCAGGGTCAGCTCCCCCTGTTCAAGAGCGGCCACCAGCTCCAGCGTGAGCGGTTCCAGCTCCGCCGCAGGCAACGCTGGCGGCATCCGACGGCAGAGGGCGTTGTGCAGGCC
>CAJWLE010000233.1:0-2648 GCA_913042965.1 uncultured Synechococcus sp. | reverse complement strand
GCGGGGTGGGCGTGATGATTGTTGTGCCAGCCCTCACCGAAGGAGAGAACCGCAACCCACCAGCAGTTGCGGGAGAGATCAGGGCAATCGAAGTTGCGGTAGCCGCAGGCATGGGTGGCTGAATTCACCAGCCATGTGACGTGATACACGACAACCAAGCGCAGAGGAATCGCCCAGAGCACAAGGCCTAGACCGCCACCGTGAACCTGAGTTGCCTCGCCGATCCAATACAGGCCTAAGCCCAGAGGGATCTGAAGCAGCAGGAACCAGCGATCCAACCAGCGGTAGAAGCCGTCTGCGCGCAGGTCGCCGGCGTAGCGATCGATTTCCTGAAGCGCAGGAATTTCATGCAGCATCCACTCGCTGTGGCTCCACCAGAGACCTCGTCCTGCATCGTGATGGTCCTTTGGTTGGTCAGAGAAGCGGTGGTGGTGCCGGTGAAGACCCACCCACTCAATTGGGCCGCTTTGGCAGGCCAGGGTGCCCATGATCACGAGGACACGCTCGAGCCATACGGGCACCACAAAGGCGCGGTGCGACACCAGCCTGTGCAAGCCGAGGGTCACTCCCAGAACGGTGACCCAGTACAGAACTCCGAATGCGATCACCGCACCCCAGCTCCAGAACTGGGGCAGAAGGGCCACAGTCGCCAGGATGTGATTGACCAGCATGAAGCCGGTGGTACCCCACTTAATCTTCCGCTGTCGAGCCGGCAGTGGCCCACGCGGGCCCTTAACCGCTTCTCGCATCCGCAGTACGGCGCGGTTACCAATTGTTTGCGAGGAAACCAAAAGGAAAACTCCTTGGATCGACAGCGCCGCTCAAACAGAAGGACCGGGAGCGGAGTGTGTCGTTAGTAGCCGAAATCTAAAGGAATTATCGCTCGCGTTCGTGGGTGGGAGGGCAAGCTGCAGGGTGGCTCAGGCAATGGCATGAACAAGCTGGATGATTCGGCTGCGTTTCGCCTGGATCGTGCAGAGGCATTGGTGATGGCAGTAGCCCAGCGCCAGCAGGGCCTGGCCGCAGACCGAACTTCAGCTGTGCGGCAGCGGCTGGAGCGGGTTCTGGAGGCTTTCGCGGCAGAACGGGTGGGAACGCAGCATTTCGCCTCTCTGACCGGTTATGGCCACGGAGACCAGGGACGTGAGGTGGTGGATCGTGTCTTTGCGCGGGTTCTGGGGGCCGAAGCAGCTGCGGTGCGCCTGCAGTTCGTCAGTGGCACCCATGCCATAGCCGCCGCCTTGTTCGGTGTCCTGCGACCCGGGGATCGCCTGCTTTCGATCACGGGTCGTCCTTACGACACCCTGGAGGAGGTGATCGGTCTGCGCAGCACCGGCCAGGGTTCGCTGGCGGAGTTCGGGGTCGCCTACGACGAAATCAACCTGTTGGCCGAGGGCTGTGTGGATGAGGCAGCGCTTCTACGGGAGATGGAACAGCCCTGTCGCATGGTGCTGATCCAGCGCAGCTGCGGCTACAGCTGGCGGCCTTCGATCGATGTGGAGGAGATCGGCCGGCTGAGTGACCTGATCCACAGTCATCAGTCCGATTGCGTGGTGTTCGTCGACAACTGCTACGGCGAATTGGTGCAGGAGCAGGAGCCTCCAGCGGTGGGTGCCGATCTGATTGCCGGATCGTTGATCAAGAACCTGGGTGGCACCATCGCCCCCACCGGTGGCTATGTGGCGGGCCGCGCGGCGCTGGTGGAGCAGGCCTGCTGTCGGCTGACCGCCCCAGGCATTGGTGGTGAAGGTGGCACTGGTTTCGATCTGCAGCGGTTGGTCCTGCAGGGGCTCTTCCTTGCTCCCCAGATGGTCGCGGAGGCTTTGATCGGAGCAGACCTGGTGGCTGGTGTGTTTCAGCAGCTGGGTTTTCAGGTGAATCCTGCACCCGGCGCCGGGAGGAGTGATCTGATCCAAGCGGTGCGCCTTGGCAGCCCCGATGCGTTGAAGCTGGTGTGCAGGGCATTTCAGGCGTGCTCTCCCGTGGGGGCTTATCTCGATCCAGTGCCCGCGGCGATGCCTGGTTATGCCAGTGATCTGGTGATGGCAGGGGGAACCTTCATCGATGGCTCCACCAGCGAATTGTCCGCCGATGCTCCTCTTAGGGAGCCGTTCAATCTGTACGTACAAGGCGGCACGCATCGGGCCCATGTGCAGTTGGCCCTCACCCAGGCCCTGGCCGATCTGGCTGCGGCGGGGTTGGTCGATCTCCCCCAAGATGGAGAGATCTGATCAATCGGCCCATCGATGGCGTTCGAGTTTCCCGCCTCCTTCCGCTTCGCTGACAGTCACGAGTACGCCAATGCCGACGGTGAGTTGGTGCGGGTGGGAATCAGTGCCTTCGCTGTTGATCAACTGGGGGACATCGTTTTCGTTGATCTGCCGGAGGTGGGCGACAGTCTCGAAAAAGGAACCAGCTTTGGATCGGTTGAGTCGGTCAAAGCGGTCGAAGACATGTATGCACCGGTGGCCGGTGAGGTGGTTCAGCGCAACGAGGCGGTGCTGGCCAGCCCTGAAGAGCTCCAGAACGATCCCCATGGCGAGGGCTGGTTGCTGATGTTGCGCCCCAGCGATCCATCGCAACTCCAAACCCTGATGGACGCCGAGACTTACGCCGCCAAGGTCAGCGCCGGCTGAACCCCGTCTTTA
>CAJWLE010000232.1:0-2679 GCA_913042965.1 uncultured Synechococcus sp. | reverse complement strand
GAGGCTCAGGCGATCAAGAACCCCGGGGCGAAGCAAAGCCAGGCCGCCCGCGACCTCGCCCGTGCAGGCCGCAGCAAGAGCAACCGCTTCCGGATTGCGCTCACCGGCACACCGGTGGAGAACCGGGTGAGCGAGCTATGGGCCCTGATGGACTTTCTCAACCCAAAGGTGCTCGGAGAGGAGGACTTCTTCCGCCAGCGCTATCGCATGCCGATCGAGCGCTATGGAGACATGTCCTCGCTGCGAGACCTCAAAGGGCGGGTTGGCCCCTTCATCCTCCGTCGGCTCAAAACGGACAAAACGATCATTTCAGATCTACCGGAGAAGGTGGAACTGAGTGAATGGGTAGGACTGAGCAAAGAACAGAAATCGCTGTACAGCAAAACTGTCGAAGACACCCTTGATGCCATCGCCAGGGCACCGCGCGGCCAACGTCACGGCCAGGTGCTGGCGTTACTGATGCGGCTCAAGCAGATCTGCAACCATCCGGCTTTGGCCCTGAGTGAAGGCGCTGTGGATGACGGTTTCCTGAGCCGTTCCGCCAAGCTTCAGCGGCTCGAAGAGATCCTCGATGAGGTGATCGAAGCCGGGGACAGGGCATTGCTATTCACCCAGTTCGCGGAATGGGGTCACCTGCTGAAGGACTGGATGCAGCAGCGTTGGAAAGCGGAGGTCCCCTTCCTGCACGGCGGCACCCGCAAAAGTGAGCGCCAGGCGATGGTGGATCGCTTCCAGGAGGATCCCCGAGGACCACAGCTGTTTCTGCTCTCACTCAAAGCCGGTGGAGTGGGCCTCAACCTCACCCGGGCCAGCCATGTCTTCCACATCGACCGCTGGTGGAATCCTGCTGTCGAAAACCAGGCCACCGACCGTGCTTATCGCATCGGCCAGACCAACAGGGTGATGGTGCACAAGTTCATCACCAGCGGCTCAGTCGAGGAGAAAATCGATCGCATGATCCGCGAAAAATCTCGCCTAGCCGAAGATGTGATTGGTTCCGGTGAAGACTGGCTCGGCAGCCTGGCCGGCGATCAATTGCGAGACCTCCTGGCCCTCGAGGACACGTAACCATGACCATCAGCAGCAGCAACCTCACCCCTCTCAGCGAGGACGGACTGGGCCAACAGCCCTGGTGGGTGGAGCAGTGGATGGAGCTGATTAACGGATACCGCTTCAAAAAACGATTGGAGCGGGCCTGGGGCTACGCCCGCGAGGGTCATGTGACCTCGATTCGCTTTGAAGGGCGACGCGTGCATGCACGGGTGCAAGGCACTGATGAAACTCCCTACAAAGTGAAGCTCTGGCTGGACGTGTTGAACGACGAAGACTGGGGATATGTTCTCGAGGCCTTGGCACAGAAAGCACGCTGGTCCGCGCAGCTGCTGGCAGGAATCATGCCTGCGGACATCGAGCGTGCCTTCGCAGCCAGCGGCAAGCGTTTGTTCCCCTTCAAGCTGCAGGAGGTGCGCAGTGAATGCACCTGCCCGGACAAAGCCAACCCCTGCAAGCACATCAGCGCCGTGTACTTCCTGATGGGTGACCGCTTCAGTGAGGATCCATTTGTGCTGTTCCAGTTGCGGGGCCGCAACCGGGCGCGACTGCTGGAGGACCTGGCGGAATATCGGCGCAAGGCTCTGGCGAATCTGGCCAAGAAAACGAAGAGCAAAAAGGCCGACACCCCATCCGGCGATTCCGCGCCATCACCCCCGCATGCGGCGGTGCAGGATCCGGCGCTGTGGTGGCGCTACAACCGCAATCTGGACGGTGATCTGGTGGTGATTACTCCTGCCCTCGAGGGTGACACTGGTTTGGACGATGCAGGTGAGCTCCCGCTCGCGGAAGACCCACGCTTCCCGGATGCTCGCAACAGCTTCCTGGGAAACCTGAAGGCCCACGGGCAGGCCAGTGCGCAGAAGGCGATGCTCCAGGCCATGGCAGCAGGGAGCTGATCCGGAATCAATCACATTGACAGCCAGGCCGCCTGCATCATCGATGGTGGTGACTGAGGCCGATTCGGTTTCAACGCCATCCTTGTGGTGCCAACCGAACTCAGTGGTAAAGACCGGACAAAAATGGTCGGCTCTCCCACTTCTAGTTGTCATCCAACTGGCGCAAATTGTGGTGGCGGGCAATCAAACCAGTCCGCAGACCTCACTCTTCGGAACCACAACCATGCTGACCCTGCATTCCTCTCCCTTTGATCTTTTCGAACGTCTGGATCAACAAATAGCCAGCGCCGAACGAGTCCCAAATGCAGAAATTCTCGACGGCGAATCCACCTACACCGTGCGCCTGGAACTGCCCGGTGTCGAACGCGATTCGATCGACATCAAAGCCACAAATCGCGACCTTGTGATCTGCGCGCAGCGGCCCGCAGCGGTGTCCAGCGACAACCAAGCCCCCTTGCTGAGCGAATTCCGCGCCGGCAGCTGGAGCCGCAGCTTCCGCTTCCCCCACGGCCTTGATCGCGAGCAGCTCAAGGCCTCCTATCGCGACGGCATCCTGGAAATCACAGCTGGCAAGGCTATTGAACACACCAGCGTTTCAGTCACACTCGAAAACTGAATAATGAACAGTTAATTACCCAGCCTCAATCCATCACTGAAACAGAAGAACGGAAACCCAACCCCCTGCCAAATAGCAGGGGTTTTTTATTGGTGAACAAAGCGTTTTCGTTTT
>CAJWLE010000231.1:0-2696 GCA_913042965.1 uncultured Synechococcus sp. | reverse complement strand
GAACGCATCAGGCTGGCTTGTATCGATACGCCAGAGTTACGTGGCAAACGAGCCAATCCAGGGCCAGCCATTGCTGCACGGGATTACCTGAGAAGCCTTGTCGTTGGCCGTCAAGTTGGCATAAGACGTATCACCAAAGATCGCTATGGCCGCACCTTGGCTGAATTGTTTGTTGATGGCTCAAACGTGCAGCAGCAATTAGTGGCAGCACACCTGGCTGGGATTTATTGGAAGTACGGCAGCCAATGCGTACGGACCAGGTAACAGGCGGCGCATAAGTCAGAAAACCAGTTGAGGGATGCGAAGCCTCAAATAAATCCCTCGATTTAGGGAGGTGTCAGATAGCAATACCGGCGATGGTGTGTTCACGAGGCGAGAGCCTCACACATCGCATAAATCAAATGAAACCATTCAACGCAATCGCTGCCGCTGCTGTTATGGGCGGTTCGATGTTTGCAATAAAACCTGCTCATGCTCAGGAGTTCGCTGTGCCTACCGTCGCTTTAGTTCAACGGAACATCGAACTGACAGAGCTCTCTTCATGAATGCGCCAGATCGCTTCGCCGAGCATCGTGGCAACAGACAGCACATGGAGCTGAGGGAACATTCGGTCCTGTGGGATCGGAATGCTGTTGGTGACGACCACCTGTTCAAACAGACCTTCGGCAGACAATCGCTCTGATGCCGGTGGAGAAAACACCGCATGGCTTGCACAAGCAAGCACACGATTGGCACCTTGCTGACGCAACAGACGGGCCCCGGCACAGATCGTGCCACCGGTGTCGATCATGTCGTCGATCAGAACGGCTGTACGGCCGGAAACATCGCCGATCACCGTGAGGCTTTCCGCCATGTTGTGGCCTGTGCGCCGCTTGTCGATGATGGCCAACGGCGCATCATTCATTTGTTTGGCGAAGGCCCGGGCCCGGGCGACACCTCCAACGTCCGGAGACACCACAACGATGTCACCGAGATTCTGTTTTGAGATGTAATCCACCAGATCGGGTGAGCCATAGATGTGATCGCAGGGAATGTCGAAATACCCCTGGATCTGCGCCGAGTGAAGGTCCATCGCCAGCACCCGATCAACACCCGATTTCACCAGCAGATTGGCCGTGAGCTTGGCCGTGATCGATTCGCGTCCTGCGGTTTTGCGATCGGCTCTGGCATAGCCGTAGTACGGAACAACGGCTGTGATCTGCCGCGCAGAGGCTCTGCGGCAAGCGTCCACCATGATCAGCAGCTCCATCAGGTGATCATTCACCGGAGCACAGGTGGGCTGAATCAGAAAAACGTCGCAACCGCGAATCGATTCCTGGATCTGGACGTAGAGCTCTCCATCAGCAAAGCGTTTGCAAACACGCGGGCCATCCGGAACGCCGAGATACGAAGCAATTTCGCGCGCCAGGCCAGGATTCGATGTTCCGCTGAACAACCTCAAACGGCGGCTGTCAGGGAGCTCATCGGCTTGGTTCGTGCGGGCTGTGGTCAGAAAACTGGTCACGGCGCCCGCGGGACAAAGTCTGTTGTAATCCGATGGTAATGCTGAGCAGGACACCCATGTCCACTGAAATCCCGCTGCTGGTTGGAGCGGGCTCAGTGCCGGAACGAAGGATGCGGGAAGCGGCGGAAGCCTTGGCAAAGCTCTGGGCTCTTCCTCTCAAAACCCATGCAACCGGCGCATCACCGGCCTCCGTGCTCACAGACCCCTCGCATGGGTTGATCCGGCTCAGTGGTGATCCCGCACGCCAGACCGTGGATGGCGGCCACTGGCTGGAGGCACTCGCTGATTGGCGTCAGCCCCTGCTTCTTCTGGTTCCAGGGGACGCTGACGGCAGCGTTGGTGGCCAGGCCGCGGCCTATGCAGCGCTATGTGATCAGCTCGGTGCTCCGCTTCAGGGGTTGATTCAGATCCAGGGGGCCTGGAACCCGGAGCAACGCCGACGCGATGGTCTCGCGTGGTGCGGATGGATTCCTGCCTTAGACGATCCAGCCCATGCATTCGAGCTTGATCGCCTGCATCTCTGCCTCCAGAGATCCGGCGTCACGCAAGTCCTCAATACGCAGGCCAGAGAGGAAGCGACTGCCCAGGGCTGAGCTGTCGCAGCGATTGATCCCCCGCCCGATCCGCCAGGGGAAGTTGCGTGATCTTCACCGGCTGTGGACTGGCGACCACAGCGGCAGCGAGGCTGAGCATTTCCCCCTGGGACAGATTGGTGTCGAGCAGTGCGCTGACACCTCCGAGGACCCCAGCCAACCCACTGATTCCATCGGGCGCCTGGATTTGATCCACAACAGCGCGGATCACCTGTTGCTGACGAATGCGCCGGTTGGGATTGTCAGCTGCATTCACGCGGTAGCGCACCAACTGCTCGGCTTCCGAACCATTGAGGCTTTGGCGACCAGCCTCGAGCTTCACCCGGTAGTCCTGGGCGAAATCCTCCTGGTCGAAGGACTGACTCAGAATCACATCCACGGAACCAAGACCATCCACCATTTGCCGCAGCGCCGACCGTGGCATCACGGCGAATCGTTGGGGGTGACTGTCCTCAAGACCGATGATTTCGGCGATGGCATCACGCAGCAGGCTGACACCGCCGGCCTGCCAGAGGCTCGCGAGGCTGATGGGCGCGTCTGCACCCGGCGACTGAACCGCCAGTTCGGTGGGGATTTGGAGAATCTCAAGCCGGCGGGAA
>CAJWLE010000230.1:0-2705 GCA_913042965.1 uncultured Synechococcus sp. | reverse complement strand
CTCGGTGAGCTCACCTTGGTCGTAGCGTTGGAGCGCTTCGAAGAAATCGCTGCTGACCCGACGCTTCACAACCGCTGATTGCAATTCCTCGTAAGTGGCAGCATCGATCGGTTCGAAGGGCAGTCGAGGGAACGTGGCATTTGCATCAAAGCGGGCGAGGAGAGCTGCTGAGATGTAGCCCTCACCCTGTTCCATGGCCTGATACAAGGCATCAGCCAGGGGTTCGATTTCGTGCTCACGGAATTCGATCGTGGCTGAGGTGTTGTGGGCGGTGTAATGCCGCTGCACCTGCATGTAGAAGTCGAACTGAGCCATGGCACTGAAGCCATTGATGTCAACGACATCAGCACCGGGAAGGTGTGCCCAGCTCACTTCAGTGGGGATTTCAACCAGCCACTCGGTGCAGCGTGAATCAAAAGGATCATCGAGCAACCGGCCTTCGCTGTCTTTGTCGGATTGCGACGGCACAACGGTGTACCCATAGTCCATACAGGCCATCGCTACAGGGTCATTCTTCCGGAAGGTGATTCGGCGGATGAAACGCTGGGCCTTGGGGGGATGCCAACCAGGAGCGGCTCCTGTTAAGAGGCTCTTGGTTCCCGCAGGCTGAACGGTTGTGCAGCGGTTGGGGCGACGCAAGCCATGGCGATCGCAATAATCCCAGACCGTTTCGTTCACGATCTTCTTCCAACGACTCAGGTAAGTGGCTTCCTGTTGCTTGAACTGGCGACCTTCATCTGTTTCCGGACGTCCGGCTTCCCACCAGCGCAGCCAGGCTGAGCCGAAGGCATGCACGAAGAAATCGAATAAACCGGTGAAGCTCACACCCACAATCGGATCCCATTCGCGGCTCTGGCGATAACGCTCAACCTCGAAGCGATGGTTGAGCAAGCATGCGACAGACAGAGCTGCAGCTCGGAAGGCGTCATCCTGTCCTTCCTCGTCGCTGGGATCGATCTGGTTCAGATGAACCTCTGCGAGGTTGCAGTGGAAATCGGCACCGAGGATCTCGCCGCAGGGATTCAGCCCGTAGCGGCCGAGACGGTGTTCCAGCTCAGCGGCCCCGATCGGACCATGGTTCTCATTCAGCCAGCGACCGGCTTCCTCACGACCCTGGTCGCAGTAGACCTCGATGAATTCGCTACGCAGTTCAGGCGTACTGAGCAGATCGGCGTTGGAACGTGCGATCGCTTCGGGGGCGAACTGAATGGCGCCTTCACCTGAGTTGAACTGCTTGGTCACCGCTGCGTGGACCACCTCCTTGCTGGGACGTGTGTGATACACACGGGTGTGATTCGCCATCCTGAGGGCATCACGCTCAGGATCGATTCGCCAGTTCCCTTCATCATCCTGCTGCCAGAGGTTGTCTTTGGACGAGGCAGCGATGTGGTCATCGGCCGCGAACTGGCGCATGCCCGCACTGCGACGAATGTTTCCGGCCACGATGGTGACGGCCGCTTCATCGATCAGAAGGCAGCATTCGACGGAGGTGAGTCGTCGACCCTGCGCTTTGTTTAAAAGACGAGCAACTCGGCCGTAAAGATCTTTCAGCTTCACCGGATTGGCCATACCGCCGAATCCCTTCAGGGTTTCGCCTACGGGGCGAACATCGCTGAGGTCAATCTCAACTTGAATCAGACCACCGTTGAATCGTTCATCGCTGCTCAGTTCGAGCATCAGCTGATAGCTGTCAACCCAGCCGCGACGGGTGTCGCCGACCTTGATACGGACTTGATTGCCGTTAATGCTGTGGGTGCAATCGTCCTGACGATCGGCTGCAGGAGTGATCCCGATGTCACTGACCGTGCGTACCTCAATGGTGTTGAGCACGACCGGCAACCGGTCAATCAGATGAGGCTCAATGATGGCGCCAGTGCCGCATCCCATCATGGCCAGGTCCATCATCAGACCGAAGGCTTCCCAGTCCACCAGGTTGGTGGATGTGCAGTTGTAGGAGCCGGAAAAATTTTCAGGCTGTTCGATCCAACGGGTGCCTCCAATCCACAACCAACGGCCGGAGGGCAAGGCTTTTTTCTCGGATTGCATCCGAGCCAACAGCTCCACCTCGCTGTCGTTCAGTTGTCCTAGCTTTCTCAACCCTTCAAGGTTGCGGGAACCGACTTGGCTCCAACTTTCTCGACCCTCAGACGTTTTACGGCTGTAGGTCCGATAAAAAACGGGATTGGCTGCTGGGGCCGTGGCCGGGAAATCTCCGAAGCTGGCAGATGTGCCGGCCTGGGTCTCCACACGATTTGGTGTCAGGGTCACGTGCGGGCGGGTGGACAGAGTTTTCCGACCCTAACGCCACCAATGGCGTGAGCAAGGCATCTTTACCACCATCTGCAGTGTCCAATTCAGATTTTCTTTGAGATCGGCATCAAATGATCCAGCGTGTCCCGGAACCTGAACTTATGGATGACATCGATCAGGTTGCCGCCTATGGAGCTGCGGATTTCAACGCCGGTGACGATCACACTCTGTCCTTGATCCTTTCCCTGGTGAGGGAGACAGCTTCAGGTGCTTCACCGCGGCGCGTGATTGATCTGGGATGCGGCCCTGGGAACATCACCCTGCGACTCTGCGATGCCTTTCCGGAATCGGAGGTGATTGGCGTGGACGGAGCCGCCGCCATGCTGCACCTGGCCAGGGCCCGTGCCGCCACGATGCATCACCCTCCTCGTTTTATGGAGTGCTCTCTTCAGCAT
>CAJWLE010000229.1:0-2754 GCA_913042965.1 uncultured Synechococcus sp. | reverse complement strand
CCTGCTGGAGCGTTCTGGTGGACTCGTTGGTGGAGAAGGGAGTCAGACCTCCCTATTGGAAGGGACAGCCGTCACGACCGACCGGCCGACACCGCGCCAGATGCTGGAACAGAGCTCACGCGAGTTCCTTGAGCTGATGGCGCTACTGGTGCTGGGCAGCCTCCTATCCGCTGTGGTGCAGACCTGGCTACCGCGCAGCTGGCTCCTGGCCGTTGGCGGTGCACCGACAACCTCAATCCTGGCGCTGATGCTGCTCGCCGTGGTGGTGTCGGTTTGTTCGAGCGTGGACGCCTTTCTGGCGCTTGGATTCGCAGCACAGGTCACCCCTGGTGCCCTGCTGGCCTTTCTGCTGCTGGGGCCTGTGGTGGACCTCAAACTGGTGGGTCTGTTCAGCGTGCTGATGCGGCCGCGAGCGATTGCCATCACAACGGCCACCGCAAGCCTGGGAGTTCTGCTGATCGGCCAGTGGATCAATCTGTGGCGGTTGTGATGGGAGCCAACCCATGAGCCGCGCTCTGCTGCTGATGCTCTGGGGCTGGACTGTGCTTTGGAGCTGGGGATCCGGTCGATTGGATCTGCTGCTGCGGAACGTCTTCCATGGCCTCGTTGGAACCGCCGGGCTGGTGATGCTGGCGACAGGGTTGCTGATGCTGTTTAAACGGCGCCCACGACGGGAACGTCGCAGATGGAATGACGTACGCCGATGGAGAGATCTAGCCAGTGCATCCATGGCCTTGATGATCCTGGTGCTCCCCCCCGAACCCTCGTTCAGCGATCTGGCCAGCAATCGACCGGCGGGTTTGCCGCAAGCACCGGAGCTGGCCTTTGTTCTCCCACCGGAACAACGAACCCTGACGGAATGGGTCCGTGTGTTGCGCAGCCAGGCCGATCCCAATCTGGTGAACGGCAACCCGGTGAACATCAGCGGTTTCGTTTGGCGTCAACCCGATGCGCCACCGCTCCTGGCGCGGTTGACCGTGCGCTGCTGCCTCGCGGATGCAACACCAGCCGGTTTGCCAGTGGCCTGGCCTGAGAACAAAGAGCCCGAGCCGGATGCCTGGCTCGCAATCCGTGGCCAAATGGAGGTGCGAATGCTCCAGGGAGAAGCCACAGCGGTGGTCGTTCCAGACACGATTCAGTCCATCCCCCGACCACAACGGCCCCTCGAGCCATGAGCAAACGGCTGACGCTCCTGCTGGCCGGCGCTGCCGGCATGGTGCTGCTGCAGCAACAACTGTTGGTGCGCCGACCACCCCGACTGCTGCGCCTGAGTCCACAGCCAATCCACAGCGGGAGCGCTGGCTTGGATCTTCAGTTCAGTCGCCCCATGCATCGACCCACGATTGCCGCGACCAGTCGTTTGGAGCCAACGCTGCGGCATCGCTGGCTGGGCAAGGGCAATGAACTACGTCTTGTCGTTGAGGGAGAACGACCGATTGAACAGCCGCTGTTGCTGCACCTTGCTGGCTCGGACGTTCGCAACAAGAAGATGTCTCCGCAGAACTGGTGGTGGGATCCACGCCCCTGGCTGGTGGTGAACCGCCTGGTTGCCGATGGTGAACAACTGCAGGTACGACGTCGTGACGGAACATGGCAACCCTTGACGCCGGTTTGGCCAGCGATCAGTCAGGTTGTCCCCCTTGGCAATGGTCGTGGCATTGCTGTGGTGAGCAGCGATGACAGAGGGCAGGAGCGGATCTGGCTGCAACGGCTCAAACCTGCGGGACTTCAACAGGACAAAACGCTGCTGTCGCCGCCTCAGCTCGAATCGTTGGAACCGCTGGCGTCTGGTCCCCTGTTGTTCGGCCATGTCAGCAGCAACCTCAGCGGTGATCTGCTGGTGCAGAAAGGTGGCTTCCGGGCTGGAAGCCAAACCACGGAATTACGCCTGAATGACGGAGCGCGCAGGTCACTGCGCGTCAAGACATCCGGCCCTTTGCAGCTCATACCGGCAGGCGGAGGCATGGTGGTTCCCGCCAGAGAGGGCCTGCGCATTGACACCCTCGGCGAATTCAGCAGGAGTGATCCGCAGATCCTGCCGGGCAGCCGCGAACTCGGGGCGTTTTGCTCCGCCTCAGGCCGCGCTGTTCTGATTCGACATTGGCCGGATTACAGACGATCGATCGAGCTGGTGATCCCGGGCTTGGCACCGCGACAACTGCATTTGGGCGATCAGGCCGTGCTCGCAGTCGCCTGCAACAACGCCGGGACGCGAATTTGGGCCGTCCTTGGACGCTGGTCTGCCCAAGAACGCGATCAAACCATTGTGCTGATGGATGAAACAGGCCGAATTCAAAAGCAAAAACAACTCAATCCCTGGAAGCTGCAACCAGGAACAAAGTTGCTGATGGATCCTGTACGCCAGCAGCTTTTGATGAGCGTGAGCGAGAGCTCACAAAGCAACACTGGAATTGCAGCATTGATGGATGCCACCGCACTGGAATGGAGCGAATTCAGCAGGATTCCCATCAAAGAAGCGGTATGGCTTATGCCATGACATAAACCACACCGCTGATTCGTTCAAGACATGAACGAAGGCACAATTACATCATGGAATGATCATGATTGTGAGCATCCCCATGGTCATGAACAACCATGGCACCGTCTGCATTGAGCAAACTCAGGTGCTCAATTCCAAGGGCATTGATCCCGGTAGCCATGTCGTGGCCATGATCATCATGATGGTGATCGTGATGGTCATGGACGTGATCATCACTGTGGGCCTGGAAAGGTTTTGCTGTAATCACACCATCA
>CAJWLE010000228.1:0-2782 GCA_913042965.1 uncultured Synechococcus sp. | reverse complement strand
CTGCCGTGAAGTTATGACTTTCGGTATTGGCCAGGCTGAGCAAGGCATGCATGGGAGCCGACTCTTCGCGATGCAAAACAACACTTTTCTCATCAACACTTTTCTCAAAAACACTGTCTTCGACAAAACTGTCTTCAACAAAACTGTCTTCGACACTGTCGTGATCCAGCAACTCAAGCTGGACTTGCCCCCCCTGGCGGCGAATCGCCAAATCCAGAACCTGCTGCAATCGAGCTGCAGGGTTCATTACGGCCATGTAAAGCGCGTTACTGGTGAGCGCTAACCGGGTGATGGGAGCCCCGTAGGCATAAGAACGATCGGCAGGATGCCAATCGCTGGGCCACCAACGCTGACGAGGTTCCTCGCGAACGACCAACTTGACCGGCTGCGTTGAGGCCGATGGTCGACGGGAGCCACCCTGACCGAGGGCAACCATCGCGATGCGTTGCACCTCAGCGACGCTCAAATCGGGATCCCCTTCGCCGACCAGCTCCAAGGTGCCGTTGGGATGGCGAAGAAGCTCGGTGCGTAAACGAAAGTCCGGACCAAGACGATCAAGGGCAAAAGCAGTGCTGACCAGCTTTTGGTTTGAAGCTGGAATCCGCGCGAGTCCTCCATTGAGATCAGCCAGAGCTTGACCGCGGTCGTCGAGCACACTGATGCTCCAGGCCCGACTTTCGGATCCCACTGAAGCCTCCACTGATCGTTGGAGGGCTGGGCAGAGCGGTCCCATTCCAAGCAGAGCACGACCTTGACGTTGTTGAACGGGCGGAGGCGCTAACAACGGCTGGGCAACAGCTCCAGTGACGTTGAGCGAAGACAACAAAACCAGGGCCGTGAAGCATCGCATCACGGAAGCGTGATCCCGCTGACCACGCCACGGAAGCTGTAAAGCCGTCCTTGCAGATCCACCGGCACGCCAATTTTGAGCTTGGTGCCGCCAAACACAACACCTGACGCAGCAGCTTCAGCGTCGGCCTTCAACACAAAACGAACATGAAGCCCTTGGGACTGATTGGCAATGTCTGCTTCAACAATTCGGCCGTCCGGTTGCACAGCCATCAACGGCTGGGTGACATTCACCACATCCACGAGTTCAACACGTCCCGCCGGTTGATTGCGAATCACGATATTCACTCGGCCTTCTTCACGAATCGACTGAAGCAAGAGCTCGGGCTGAGCCAATTGCAGTTGCCGAACATCCACACTCACCCCAACCGGTTGCATCGCCCCTGACGCCTTGGCGATGGCTTGATTCAGCTTTGGCGACCACACCACACCGACGAGAGCCAGGCATGCAATGACTGCCGCTACACCATCGATGGGCGACAGGTTGCGAAGCCAATTGAGGCGAGTCATAGATCCCCACGGGGACACGAACCCTATAGACAGTCGGAGCAGCAATCAAGCTGAATTCCGATCAATTTTGTAGACCATCGAGAAAGCGATCGACGCTTTTGAGCTGCTGCTTCAAGCCATCTGGATCCTCACCGGCCAAAACAGCAGCAATCGTTTCAGGATCTGGTCGCGTCTCGAACGACGACAGTGGGCGATATCCGTCCGGATCCAAGCGAAACAACTGCCAGTTCTCGGGATAGGACCTGAGTAGGGCGCCTCCCTCCAGCGGTTGAAGCCAATACGCCTGCAGCCAAGTGGCAACAAAACCCCGTCGTCTCTCCCGGGCCACGCTGCCAATCCCCACGGCGGCATCTTCCAAGCGACCGTTGAGCATCACCACCGGGCCAGCATGACCATCACACACCGCCTCAAAATCGTCGTAATCAGAAGGCTGTGGACCAATCGCCAACAGAACTCGGGTATCAGGAGTGCTCGACTCCTTCCGCTTCAGTTGATTGAAATCCATCGTGACGGCGCTGAGGTCGTCCGCATCGCGCCGCGCTAAGGCCGCAGCACCCGCATCCGGCCACACAACTAAAACTGGACAATCCTTCGCCAACAGGGCGCGGGCAAGCCTGAGAGCAACAGGAAGAACCCGCAAATTTTCGAAGCGGAGATTGGCCGACCATCGACGCGCAGCACCCGAGGCGAGTGCTGCTATCACTGCATTCTGAAGTTGTGCTTCTGCCATCAACAAATCAGCTGGCAGGGAGCTTGTTGTGTCTTCGGACGATGTCATAACAACAGCATCTCAGGAGAGCGCGCGCTGAGCGTCCAACACAAGTTCAGGAACTTGTTTCAAAGCCTTGTCATCCAACCAAGGACCGAGGGTGAAGCGCAAACCCGACTGACGCCAAGGTTCAGGGACATTCATTGCGGTCAAGACAGAACTGTCTTGTCGCTGTCCTGAACGACAAGCACTTCCACTACTGCAAGCCACGCCACGACGGGCCAACTCTCGAACCATCGCCCGCGCAGAAAGGGGCTGACCCTCTGCAGACCCGACCAGAACAGCGATGTGATTTGGCGATCGCTGCGTGACATTCGGGCCCAACAACGACAAACCCTGTATCTCTAAGAGCTCTTGGAGTAGGTCATCCCGTTGTCGCCGAACATCAGCTCCAGAGCCTGGTGGGACCGTATCGCCACTCAGGTGATACGCAGGGAGTACGGATAGGGCCTGAGCCATCCCAGCAATCAGAGGTAAGGCTTCCGTTCCCGAGCGCAAGCCAAACTCTTGCCCACCTCCACCTTGAACCGGAGCCAACGGAAGGTACGAACCTCGAATGAGGAGGCCAATCCCACGAGGGCCTTGGAACTTATGGGCCGACAGGCTGACCAAGTCGGACTGAAAATGATTGAACTCTGGACAGCCCTGTGGAAT
>CAJWLE010000227.1:0-2784 GCA_913042965.1 uncultured Synechococcus sp. | reverse complement strand
GTTGCCCTGAGCCTTCAGCGCTCCGTCGAACCCCGTACCTCGTCCTGGTTGCAGACGATTGCTGAGTGGAAACAGCGCTACCCACTCACGATTCCCCCTGCGGAAGGGCCGATCTATCCCCAGGAAGTCCTTCTGGCTGTTCGAGACCTCGCACCCGAGGCCATCGTCACCACTGACGTTGGGCAGCATCAGATGTGGGCTGCCCAATATCTGCGGAACGGTCCCAGGGGTTGGATCAGCAGTGCGGGGCTTGGAACCATGGGGTTCGGCATGCCTGCTGCCATGGGAGCTCAGGTGGCATTCCCCGATCGGCAGGTGGTCTGCATTGCAGGCGATGCCAGCATCCTGATGAACATCCAGGAGCTGGGAACTCTGGCGGCCTATCGCCTTCCGGTGAAGGTGGTGATCGTCAACAACCAATGGCAGGGCATGGTCCGCCAGTGGCAGGAAAGCTTTTACGACGAGCGTTATTCCGCCTCCGACATGTTGAACGGAATGCCTGATTTCATCGCTCTGGCTCGCTCCTTCGGGGTGGATGGGGTCAAGATCACCGAGCGCGATTCCCTTCAGGGTGATCTGACAGCGGCTCTTCAAGCTCCAGGGCCCATGCTCATCGACGTGCATGTGCGCCGGGGTGAGAACTGTTACCCGATGGTTCCCCCTGGCAAGAGCAATGCTGAGATGGTGGGCCTTCCGGCTCCAGCCCCCCAGTGATCCGCGCACTTCTGATCGGTTTATCTCTGCTGCTGCTGGCCGCGCCAGTCAGCGCTGCAGAAGTGCTTCAGGTCCGCTCCAGCTCGCTGCTCCAGGTGGGTGATCGAAATCGCACTTACACCATTGAACTGGCCTGCGCGGCTGTGGATCCGGTTGATGAAGCCGAAGCGGTGAGGTGGCTCAGGGATCAATTGCCTCGGCGCCGTCGGGTCAATTTGCGTCCGGTCGGCTCCCGGGCTGGACAGCTGCTGGCCAGGGTGACCCCCCTGGGTGAACCGACTGACCTCAGTGCTGGTTTGGTGGCAGCATCACTAGCCACCGACAGTTGTCAGTCGGAGTTGTCTTGATGGCTGACAATCGCGTCGCCAAGGGGATTGTGTTGGTCCCATGCCTGCTTCTGGGTGGGGCTTTTCTGGCCACAGCTATCTGGGGGCAAGGGGCCGCCGCTGATAATCGTGCTCTGGCAGCCTCCATTGGAGGGGCCCTTCTGTTGGCCGGGCTGGGAGCCCAGTGGCTCAGCAATGAATCGGGTCAGACGGATCCAGACAGGAGCGAGAAAACTCCTTAGTTAATGGACCAGGGTGACTCCCTTTGCTCTGATGCGCCTGATCACCTCTCGATGCTGGTGACCTGGGCAAGCAACTCCACCTCCGAACGGCTCGTCTGGTCGAATGGTGGCTGGGCTGAACCGCGCTGATGCTGCGACTGAGTGAACTGCGGCTGCCACTGGATCACACCGATGACGACTTAAACCAGGCTCTGCTGCGTCAGTTGCGAATCCCGCCTGAACATCTGCTGGAGCAGCACCTTGTGAAGCGCAGTGTGGATGCACGTCGGCGTGATCGCATTCAGCTGATTTACAGCATGGATGTGCGTGTGAAGGGAGAGGCTGCCCTTCGCCGGAAGCATGCCCGCAATCCCAAGGTCTGCCCCGCTCCTGACACGCGTTATCGATCCGTGGGTCATGCCCCGACAGGGTTTCCACCGCGTCCTGAATTACAACCAGTGGTGGTTGGAGCTGGCCCCTGCGGCTATTTCGCGGCTCTTTTGCTTGCGCAGATGGGCTTTCGCCCCCTACTGCTGGAGCGTGGCCAGTCGGTTAAGGAACGCACCCTTCAGACCTTCGCGTTCTGGCGAGGGCAGCGGGACCTCGACCCTGAATCCAATGCGCAGTTCGGAGAAGGAGGAGCTGGCACGTTCTCCGATGGCAAGCTTTACAGCCAGGTGAGTGATCCTGAGCACTACGGCCGCAAGGTGCTGGAAGAGCTCGTGGCATGCGGCGCCAATGCCGAGATTCTGACCCGCCACCATCCCCACATCGGCACGTTCAAACTTGCAACGGTTGTGCGCGGCCTTCGGGCGCGGATCGAGGAACTCGGCGGAGAAGTGCGCTTTGGCAGCCGAGTGGTGCGTCTGCAACTGGCACCTGCTTCGGAAGCCGCGAAACCCTGGCAACTGGTCGGACTGGAGCTGGCGGACGGCACCATTCTGCCGACGCGGCATGTGGTGCTGGCCCCTGGTCATTCCGCTCGCGACTGCTTCACCATGCTGGAGCAGGTGGGCGTTGCTCTTGAGTCCAAACCTTTTTCAGTGGGACTGCGGATCGAGCATCCTCAACAGCTGATCGACCAGGCCCGCTGGGGGAAAGAGGCTGGGCATCCCCGACTGGGAGCCGCTGAATACAAACTTGTTCACCATGCCGGGAATGGCCGTTGCGTTTACAGCTTCTGCATGTGTCCTGGTGGCTTTGTTGTCGGTGCGACGTCGGAGGAGGGGCGCGTTGTGACCAATGGCATGAGCCAACACTCCCGCAATGAGCGCAACGCCAACAGCGGTCTGGTCGTGAATCTCGAGCCCGAGGATCTGGCCCCCTATGCCCGTCATCCCGGGGATCCCCTCGCCGGTGTCGCTCTGCAGAGGGATCTTGAGGCCAGAGCCTTCCAGCTGGGTGGAGGCACCTATGCCGCGCCAGCTCAACGGTTAGAGGATTTTGTGGCGGGGCGGCCGTCCCAGGAACTCGGTGCGATCGCGGCGTCCTATCTGCCTGGGATCACCCCCGCTGATCTTGAG
>CAJWLE010000226.1:0-2817 GCA_913042965.1 uncultured Synechococcus sp. | reverse complement strand
TCAAAGGAACAAATCCACGCAAGCGTCACGACAAAACAGATGCAATCTCCAAACAATTCGACCAACAATTAACAAAATCTACGAAAAATATTAATCAATCTTCGCCGAGACTGGACCGCCAACGCAAGTGCCAGTCACTCAAACAATTTGGCTGTACTTGAAAAACTAAGTTCGATTTATTATCGAAACAATGAGAGCAAAATCAACGATTCTTGAGCTGCTTTTCAATGTCTTTCACCATCAATTCATACTTCTTCTTTTCTTCCGATGGAACATTCTTAGGACAGACACGCAAGGCGCCACCCACAACACGGAAAGAAGACATGCTGATAAATTGCTTCTCGGACACTTTATCTTTGTTACCCTGAACTAATGCTCCATGCTTTTGGAAAAAAGCAGAAGCCTGGCCTGCCAATGAAATAATCAGAGATTTTTGAAAATCAACTCCCTGCGTTCTTGCATCACAAAAAGTAGAGATCGACATCACTGTATAAGTATTCATCTCTTCAGCAGTTGCTGGCTTAGGAACAAATTCAGAATTCTGCGCATTCGCGATATTTGGTGCACTGAGAGCCATCAAGGCAGCAATAATGGAGTACTTAAAATTTCTCACAAGTTTTGCATCAATAAATTCTTTCTATTAAACCTCAAACTCAAGCAGGTGATGCTTTAAGGGATCGGTTCCCAAAGTGTTACACGCCCAAGACAACGCCAACATCGCGAAAGCTTGGAGCAACAGATTGCCAGAAGGAATGAAAAGCCATCGAAATTTTTTCATTCCCAACAAATCAACAAATCAGACGCTTCTAAAAATAATCGAAAAATTTTTACCAATGAATGATATTCAGCTTCATTAATGATTAATCAGGCACTCAATCAGTCGTCCTGAATCGGGGGCAAGGGGTCTGACTCTCGGATCTCGTGATGGTGCTCAACGATGGCAAGTTCGCCGTTTTCCCAGCTGTAGATCGCCCTGTAGCGGTATCGGTCCTGATCAACAAGGCGAATGTGTTCCAGGATGTCCCATTGCTGGTAGTGGGATTCGAGAATTGTTTCGTGTTCATCCACCTGTCGCAACCGGGTTCGCACAGGGTTGGTGTTGAGGTAACCGCGGCTGCGTTGCAACTGGTGGCCCCAGAGGGTGGCTTCCATCACACCGTTTCGCTCGTACCAGGGCTTACGGGCAAAGAACTCGTCAGCATGCTGATTGTCCTCGTCAGACCACCAGCTGAAGCGGTAGCGGCTTTCGCCCGCCGATGGCTCCGCGAAGGCCTCCATCTTGAGATGCATGTCGACATGCAGAACGCAGTCGTCACTGAAGGTGTACTGACGACGCGAACGCCATACACCGAGATTGCGCGAGAACCAGCGGCGAAGGTTGCTGTCCACCTGGATGGAAGGCGAACCGAGACCGGATGCATGCCCCGTGAGCGGGACACGGTTTTGCGCAGAAAAAAGCGACATAGACCGCGTCGACAACGCAACGGAGTGTTCTTTGATGTCTTAGCTGGAATGGCGCACCAGTCAAAAACCCATAAGGTGAGCTCCTGTTTTTGTCGATGGTCACGCCGTGGGTGACGACGAGCCCAAGGGTCGCCAGCGATTGAAACTGTTGCTGGTGGCTGCACGCCATCATCTTTCCGGACAAGACCTGCGCTCGGTTGTTCACTACCTCGAACGCGATGACGTTGGATTTGAGGTGACCCTGCAGCTGGCGGATCCATCTCAACAACCGGAACTGCTGGAGCTGCATCGCCTGGTGATCACACCGGCTTTGATCAAACTCTCACCATCTCCCAAGCAGGTCTTTGCTGGCAGCAACATCCTCCAGCAACTGAAGGGTTGGGTGCCCCGCTGGCAGCAGGACGGCGTGGTCAGCGGTCTGGGGCTGAGTCTCCGTCCCACCGAACTGGATGGGAGTCGAACCCAGAAGGAATTGCAGCTGGAAGACCAGCTGTTGGTGTTGCGCCAGGAAAATGAGACCCTCATCGACCGCATTCATGCGCAGGAACGGCTGCTGCGGATGGTGGCCCACGAGCTGCGCACCCCTCTGACGGCCGCAGCCTTGGCCCTGCAGAGCCAGCAGCTCGGCCAGATCGACATGGACCGATTTCAGGATGTGCTGACCCGCCGACTGGAAGAGATGGAGGCTCTTTCCAAAGATCTGCTGGAGGTCGGAACGACCCGGTGGGAAACCCTGTTCAATCCGCAACGGCTGGATCTGGCCAGCGTTTCAGCGGAAGTCATCCTTGAACTGGAAAAGCTTTGGCTGGGCCGAAACGTTGAAATCCGAACGGACATTCCCAGCGATCTTCCAAAGGTGTTTGCAGACCAACGCCGGATGCGTCAGGTGCTGCTGAATCTTCTGGAAAATGCCCTGAAGTACACCGGCGAGGGTGGACATATCACCCTGACGATGTTCCACCGCACCAGCCAATGGGTTGAAGTCAGCGTCTGCGACAGCGGCCCTGGAATTCCCGAAGGAGAGCAACAGAGAATTTTCCTGGACCGGGTTCGTCTTCCCCAGACATCAAACCGAACCACGGGCTACGGCGTTGGCCTGGCTGTGTGTCGCCGGATTGTTGAAGTGCACGGGGGACGCATCTGGGTGACCTCCAAACCGGATGAGGGCGCCTGCTTCACGCTGACCGTTCCAATCTGGCAAGGCCAAGGGCGGGAATGGGGACAGGCCGCCTTGACGGAGGGCAAGGTTGAACCGTAACTTCGTGGGGTGCTCGGGAGTACAAAATGCTCCGCGATCATGGCCTCGCCCCCATCGTCTAGAGGCCTAGGACACCTCCCTTTCACGGAGGCGAC
>CAJWLE010000225.1:0-2821 GCA_913042965.1 uncultured Synechococcus sp. | reverse complement strand
CAGGCTCACCAGCAGGTAAAGCGGCAGGTAAGAGGCATTGCGGCGCTGAAAGCCCTCCAGCAATGACAGACCGGTGGCAGATGTAAAGCGGGTCCCCACTCTCAGGAACGGATATTTGACGAGATTCGTGAGCAGGATCAGGCCCACCAATGCGAAGCCGAAACGGGCCCCTGCCGTGGTGGACGACATCAGATGAGACCCACCAATGCAGGCACCAGCCAGGAGAATTCCGGGTCCAATGCTTTGCCTGAGCGTCGATGACGCCATCACGACGGTTGCGGTTGACACCAGTGTGCCGACTTGACTAAGTGAATCTCCTTAAAGTCGACATCCGTCACGGTCGTGTCATGGTCGTCGCCCCTGCTGCTCCCAAGCTTTCGCTGCAGTGCGAATCGATTGCTGCAGACACCACCACCATTCGCTCCCTTGACTGGGATCGAAGCCGCTTCGACATCGAATTTGGTCTGCGCAACGGCACCACCTACAACGCCTTCCTGGTGCGAGGAGAACAAACCGCACTGATCGACACCAGCCATGCCAAGTTCCGAGAGACCTGGATCCCCCTGCTGAAGGAGCAGATCGATCCCTGCAGCATCGATGTTCTGATCGTGAGCCACACCGAACCGGATCATTCCGGCCTGATCGGAGACCTCATCGACCTCAATCCGGAAATCGAGATCGTTGGATCCAAGGTGGCGCTGCAGTTTCTCCAGGATCAGGTTCACCGCCCGTTCCGATCCCGCGCCGTGAAATCCGGAGATGAGCTGGATCTCGGCACCAACCCCGAGAGCGGCATCCATCACCGCTTCGAATTTCTCAGCGCACCGAATCTGCACTGGCCGGACACCATTTTTTCCTTTGACCATGGATCCGGCATCCTCTACACCTGCGACGCCTTCGGCTTGCACTACTGCTCGGACGACGTCTTTGACAGCGATCCCGGAGCCATCGCACCCGATTTCCGTTTTTACTACGACTGTCTGATGGGGCCCAACGCACGCAGTGTGTTGCAGGCGTTGAAGCGGATGGATGGACTGCCGGAGATCACCACCATTGCGGTCGGCCACGGCCCGCTCTTGCGGCATCACCTCAGCCACTGGGTGAGCGATTACCGCGAATGGAGCGGCCAACGCAGCAAGGGTGAGAGCTACGCAGCGGTTTGCTATCTGAGCCAATACGGGTTTTCAGATCGGATCAGCCAGGCCATCGCCCACGGCATTGGCAAAGCCGAGGCCCAGGTGCAACTGGTGGATCTCCGTGCCACCGATGCCCAGGAGCTCACAGCCCTGATCGGTGAAGCCAAGGCCGTCGTTGTGCCCACCTGGCCTGAACAGCCCGACAGTGAGCTACAGACCTCGATTGGCACCTTGCTTGCTGCCTTGAACCCCAAGCAATTGGTGGGCGTCTACGACGCCTTCGGTGGAAACGATGAGCCGATCGATGCTGTCGCCGATCAACTGCGGGCCCAGGGGCTCAAGCAGGCCTTCTCCCCTCTGCGAATCAAACAACTGCCGCAAGGAAGCGACTACCAGCGCTGCGAAGAATCCGGCACCGACCTTGGGCAGATTCTGACCCGCAAAAAATCGATCGAAGCACTGCGCAACATCGATGCCAACCTCGACAAGGCTCTCGGCCGCCTTACAGGAGGGCTCTACATCGTGACAGCCAGCCAGGGTGAAGGAGAGGGGCAGCGGAGCGGTGCGATGGTGGCGAGCTGGGTGAGTCAGGCAAGCTTCAATCCTCCCGGACTGAGTGTGGCCGTGGCCAAAGATCGCGCCATTGAAGCCCTAATGCAGGTGGGTGATCGCTTTGTTGTGAATGTGTTGCGTCAAGACCACTACAAACCCTTAATGCAGCACTTCCTCAAGCGCTTCCCGCCGGGTGCGGATCGCTTCGCCGGAATCAGCGTGCTTGACGATGCCGCTGAAGGCGGTCCAGTTCTGAGCGATGCGCTTGCCTACCTGGATTGTCGCGTTGAAAAACGGATGGAGGGGCCCGACCACTGGCTGATCTATGCCCTGGTTGAGCAGGGCAATGTGGCTGATCTGGATGGCCGCACAGCTGTTCATCACCGCAAAACCGGAAATCACTATTGATGGCGTCAGTTGTGGAGATCTCCGACAAACGGCGGACGATTCGTCTACCGATCGACGAAGGAGTGATGGCCTTTCGGGGCCTCAGCCCACAACGGCACAGGTTTGAACTCGAATACGCCCTGGAACGTGGAAGCACAGCCAACAGTGTGTTTTTTGAAGCTGGCGACGGTGCCCCAGCGGTGTTGGTCCACCCTCCTGGCGCTGCTTACCGCGATACGTTTCTTCCAGCTTTCGCAGAAGCACTTCCGGCATCTGATGCGCCCTTGCTGGTGGTGGTGGGCCACATCAATCCCAACCGGGTTGCCCTGCTCCGCGATCTGGGCGAAACCTATGCAGGGCTTGAGCTGGTGGTCTCCAATGCCGGCGCAAAACTGATCGATGAGCTCTGGAATCAGCGCAAGCCAGCGCCTCCTGGTGAGCAAAGCGAACAACCTCCCTTGCCTCCACGACCACCCCTGAGGGTGATTCGCCAGGAAGACATCTTGTCCCTGTCTCAGGGCAGAAGCCTGAGGCTGCTGCCAGCACCCACCCCCCGCTGGCCCGGTGGCCTGCTGGCTTTCGAGGAGACTCTTGGCCTGCTGATGAGCGGCAAGTTCTTCAGTGCACACCTTTGCACCGAAACCTGGGCCGAAGCCAACCGCAGCAGCACTGAAGAGGAACGACGACACTTCTACGACTGTTTGATGGCGCCGATGGCACGCAAGGTGGAGCTTCTGGTTGAACGG
>CAJWLE010000224.1:0-2839 GCA_913042965.1 uncultured Synechococcus sp. | reverse complement strand
CTTCGGAGAAATGGCGCTCTGCACTGGTGAGGCACGTTCCGCGAGTGTGATCTGCCAAAGCGAATGCGTCTTGATGGAGATCGAGCGAAAACATCTTTTGCCGTTGCTCGAAGAACAACCAGAAATTCTCGAAACAATGGGCTCGATCATGGCCGCACGACGACAACAACTTCAAGCGAACAAGGAGCAACGTGCTGAATCCCGACGCCTCGCATTGATCGCACGCATGCAGAGATTGTTCAGTCTGTGCAAACAGGGCCAATGAAGTGGCAACGCCTGATTAGACAGACCCTGCCTTACGCCGCAGCTGCTGGACTGCTGGTTGGCCTTCAGTGTTCCCCCGTAGTGGAAACCGCCAACCTGCTCGTCTACGACCTGGCGATCAATCTGCGCAACCGAAGCAATGAAGGCGGAGCCGAGGACCTCACCTGGCCAATAACAGTGGTCGGCATGAACGAAGACGACATCAAGCGCTACGGCTGGCCACTCGACGACACCCTGCTCTGCAGAGCACTCAAACAGCTCGATGCCCTTGGAGCCAGTGCCATCGGCCTTGACCTATACCGCGACCAGGCCAAGCCTTGTCTTCAGGACGAGATTCAACGCAATCCACGCCTAATTTCAATTCGCAATGAAGTCGTTGGGATCGCAGCGATCCCTGGAGCACCTGCCCGGCAACAGGCCTTCAATGACCTGCTCATGGATGCCGACCGTGTCGTGAGGCGTGATCTCATTCATGTAGACGGACAGGCGGAGGCTGTGCGATCACTGCCACTGCGCCTGCTGGAAACCGCAAGTCAGGCCAGAGACCTGGACAAACAGCTCGAGCAGCTGAAGGACCATCACTGGCTCAGGGAGCAATCAGGCGGTTACCAAAGCCTCGATGCCGCCGGCTATCAGGCCATGCTTCCGGTCTATCCCCCAGGGCGTTATCCGGTTCTGGACTTGGCTGAACTACTTGAAGGCGAGGTTCATGAGGCGATGATCCGCAACCGAATTGTCCTGATCGGCAGCGTGGCTCCCTCCCTGCATGATCGGTTTGAAATTCCCCAGAGCCGCTTTATCAGAGGCTCCCAATTCTTTTCATTGACTGGGGTGGAACTGCATGCTCAACGCCTAGAAGCCCTACAGCGAATGCTGCAGAGCCGTGCACCGCAAATCGTCACCGTCCAGGGTTGGCAACGCACGCTGCTGTTACTGGTCATGATGCTCGCCGGCGGAGTCATCGCCGAACGCCCCGACAGAATCCGTCGCAGCATTGTGCTGCTCACGGCAACAAGCATCCTCCTGACTGGATCCGTTTTCTTGCTGACGCTAAGCGGACTCTGGATTGGCATCACCATGCCATTAGCGGGGCTATTGCTGATCAGCGGCAGCGGCATCCTGAGGCGTGGGGTCCAGAGCCAACGCCACCAACAAGACATGAGGCGCCTTCTTGGTCAGACAAGCTCTCCCGCCGTTGCACAGCAACTCTGGGAGCAACGCGAAGAACTGATCAATGACGGTCGTTTCACCGGACGAGAACTGCCGGTCACTGTGTTATTCAGCGACACCTGCAGCTTCACAGGTGTCAGCGAAAAGCTGACGCCCTCTGAGTTGATGCAATGGCTCAACCGTGGCATGAGCATCGGCGTCGACTCGGTGAGTAGTCGCGGAGGCATCGTCAACAAATTCACAGGTGACGGCATGCTGGCTGTCTTTGGTGCGCCTGTCTCGAGGGGAAAAGATGTGGATGCTGGCCATGCCGTGGCTGCTGCTCTGGCAATTCAGAAACAGATCACGGCACTCAATGACATCCTCAAAATGGAAGGCCAGCCAGCCCTACGCATGCGCATTGGCATCCACTCAGGGCCAGTTCTAACTGGATCTCTAGGCAGCAATAAGCGCCTTGAGTATGCAGTGATCGGTGACACGGTGAACTGTGCTTCCCGTCTGGAGGGCCTGGAAAAGAACCGTCATCAGGGCATCGTGAGAGTGTTGATATCAGAGGAAACACTTGAACTTCTTGAGGAATTGCCCGCTGAAGTGACCCGTGAGGCTTGGGGAACGATGAATGTCAAAGGAAGGCAAGAACCACTGAATGTGTTCGAACTCAGAAGCACTGCAACTTGAGGGTCGGCGGCCAGGTTTCATCGATCACTTCATCACCAAGCAGCAGTGCCGACTTCATAGGTGCCAAGGCGGTGGTTCCCCCACAGGATCTCTGCAGATTGTTCAACAGCTGCTGCAAGCTTTGATCATCCTGACCTCCCTCACCAGGCACGAGAAGACTGAGAGCCGGAGGTGCTGAAGTCGTGATGAAACCGAACTCACCATCACCGGTCTCTGACCCACACACGTAGGACGTCTCCCAAGTCAGCGGAGCTTGCGCAGGGGGAATCTTCAGCAAAATCAAGCGATTCTGAGCGGCAGGAAGTACCCGTTGAAAAAGAGGATCGATTGAAACATCCACAGCACCATTCGTCGAAGCAACACGCAGAATTAGCTCGAGGGGTTGAGGATCAGGTGATGGACCCTCGAAGACTGCTATCAGAGCTGATGCACCAGGCGCGTAAACACTGGATGTGGGCACAACATGGACTACTGGGCGAGACGCACATTCACCTCGAGTACCACCACCCACACGACGTCCAGGAAATGCATCCCGCGGAGCAGCACTTAACTCAGGCGCTGACATCAACAGTGTGCTCACGCCCAGACATGAGGCAGTCAGCGCAGTCGGGATAGACAGAGATTTCATCGAATGAGGCCTCCAAACCATGAACTGAAAATCTCACACTCAATCTTTACTCCTCTTGAGCAGCTCGAAATTGCGTTGAAACACCCATCCATGTGATCT
>CAJWLE010000223.1:0-2846 GCA_913042965.1 uncultured Synechococcus sp. | reverse complement strand
TGGCGTGTGACTGGCCCGGAAGGAGCACCTCCACTACTGCTGTTGCATGGTTTCGGAGCGTCCAGCAGCCACTGGCGCCGCACGGCTCCTCGCCTTGCCGAACGTGGTTGGAGGGTTTACAGCCTTGATCTGCTCGGATTCGGGGCCTCGGAGCAGCCCGCTCGTCCGCTCAGCAACAGGCTGTGGGGATATCAGGTGTGTGCATTCCTCAAGCAAGTGGTTCAGCAGCCCGCTGTGCTGATCGGCAACTCGCTTGGAGGGCTGACGGCTCTGACGGCAGCCGTTCTGCAACCGAAGTGGGTGGATGCGGTGGTGGCAGCACCCCTGCCCGACCCAGCACTGCTGAACCCCGTTCCCAGAACAATGGCGCGATGGAAGCGACGGTGGATGCGACGCCTGTGGCGGATCATTCTGCGTCTGCTGCCACTTGAGCCGCTCGTTCCGCTAATCAGCCGGACATCACTGCTGAAGGTGGGATTGCAGGGGGCGTACTTCAACTGCGTAGCAGGGGATCGGGACCTGCTCGAGTTGATCGCACGCCCGGCACGACGTCCAACCGCAGCACGAGCGTTGCGGGGAATGTGCTTCGGCATGGCCCTGCGTGCTCAAAGCAGCACCGCTCCCGCCTTGCTGGTTGCTCTGCAACGGCCGTTGTTGTTGATCTGGGGTCGTGAGGACCGCTTCGTGCCGCTCAGCATCGGTGAGTCCATCCGTCATCAGCACCCCCGCATCGACCTTGTGGCACTGGAAGGATGCGGCCATTGCCCCCACGACGAAGTGCCGGAACGCTTTATTGACGTGCTGATGCCCTGGCTGGACCGTAACTTGGGTGACATCAGACCGGCAGGGGACAACCAGCGGCGATGAAACACACCCTTTCGGTGGTTGTGGAAGATGAATCCGGCGCTCTGAGCCGGATCGCAGGCCTATTCGCTCGACGCGGCTTCAACATCGACAGCCTCGCCGTGGGTCCGGCTGAGGCCGAGGGACAATCGCGCCTGACCATGGTGGTGGAGGGTGACGACCAGACCCTTCAGCAGATGAGCAAGCAGCTCGACAAGTTGGTGAACGTGCTGCAGGTTCTCGATCTCACCAAGCGACCAGCAGTGGAACGGGAGCTGATGCTGCTGAAGGTTTCAGCTCCGGCTGAATGCCGCAGTGCTGTGTTCGATCTGGTTCAGGTGTTCCGCGCCAAAGTTGTGGATGTGGCCGACGAGGCTCTCACCCTTGAGGTGGTTGGCGACCCAGGCAAACTTGTTGCTCTGGAACGCCTGATGGCCCCTTTCGGCATCCTTGAAATTGCACGCACCGGCAAGGTGGCCCTGGAACGGGCCTCGGGCGTCAACACCGAGCTGCTCAAGGTTTCACCGAGCGAAAATCGAATACCAGCCTGACTTCACTCACTCAAGCTGGCCGTGTTGATTCGATCTCCCTGCTCGATCTGGTCGACAACATCGAGTCCCTCAATCACGCGACCGAAAACGGCATAGCGACCATCCAATTCCGGCAGAGGTCTTAGGGCCACATAGAACTGAGCACTGGCGGAATCGGGAGCCTGGGAACGAGCCATGGCAACAGAGCCACGTTCATGGTTCAGCACCAAACGCTCCAGCTCAGCGGGGTTGGAGCTGGCGCGGCTGTAACGCGGTGTGTCTTCCCCCTGGAAAAGAACCTCCAGCGGTATCAGGCGAGCCTGGCCAGAGGAAGGATCCACAAAACTGCCAGTGCCGAGCTTGGTCAACGGCACCGATCGATCACTCGACTGCGGGTCTCCCCCCTGAACCACGAAAGGGACAGGCTCCTTCACCACTCGGTGAAACATCGTTCCGTCGTAGACGCCGCGGTTGACCAGATCAACGAAATTTCCGGCGGTAAGTGGCGCAGCATCCCCATCAACCTCAATCGTGATGTCACCTCGACTGGTGGTCATCTGAACGATCGCTCGGCCCTGGAGACAAGCAGCCTGAGCGTCAGCACAGCCTCTGGACACTTCCGCCCGAGGGGAAGCACTGCAGCTGATCAGGAGAGGAATCAGCAGAAGAGACCAGAGAAAGGAACGCCGCATTGGAATCAAAGACCTTCGAGATTGACGCCCAGGAATCGGGCCAGCTCGGCTCCATCCTGCTCCAGCTGTGCCAGAGGAAGAGGCTCACCCACGCGAGTCAGAGGCATATCGCGACGACCCTGAATACGGAGTGCGACACGACGACGTGAATTGAAACCATCGCGAACCTCAACTTTCACGGCCTTCACGTCTTTGAGTGGAATCTCGACGTTCACCGGTTTGCGGAAACCGCGACGGCTGATGGTGACCATGCCGGCTTCCTTGTCGAAACGATTGCTGCCACCGCCAACATTCACAGCAATGACATACCAGAGATAGCTGGCCAGAAGAGCAGCAGCGATGCTGTACAGCCCCATCACCAATCCCTGAGGGACAAAGATCAGAGCGGAAGGATGACCCAGGGGGAGCAGATCACGCCCCAGGTAGCTGGACAGCGACGCGAGCAAAAATCCAATGCCGCCGATGCTGACAGCAGCTGCGACAAGAAAGTTAGACAAGCGGCGGGAGCCGAGCACTGGCTGCTCAAGCACGTCTGCGGTCATGACCGACCCAAAGGGGAGCCCATTGTGAATGCAGATGCCGTCCCCTGGGGGAAGAGGAAGAAATCACTAAGAACTGATGCGATACGAGGGATTTCAGGTCCAGCAAACATTCCCCAACCAACCCTTTTTGATTGTTAAGGTCGCGGACGTATCCCACAGCCTGCGGCTAACCGCACCGTTCACCTCTCATGACGATCGCTGTAGGACGCGCGCCACAGCGGGGATGGTTTGACGTCCTC
>CAJWLE010000222.1:0-2866 GCA_913042965.1 uncultured Synechococcus sp. | reverse complement strand
GTACCGATCGGCATGGATTTAGCGGAATGAAGAAGAGGGTGCTGAAGCTGGTAACGATCAGGAGGCGTTGCCGCCGGGGAGGTCTTTGCGACTACTCAAGACACGGTCGATCAAGCCGTACTCAACGGCCTGTTCCGGAGTGAGGTAGCTCATCCGGTCAGAATCTTTGCTCAGTTCCTCGACTGAGCGGCCGGTGTTGGTGGAAAGGATCTCCAACATCGCTTGCTTGTTGTGCAGAACTTCCTTGGCACGGATCTGAATGTCCGTTGCCTGGCCTTGAGCACCGCTCCGAGGCTGGTGCAGAACGATGGATGCATTGGGAAGCGAGGCTCGCTGTCCCTTGGTGCCAGCCGAAAGAATCACGGCTGCCGTTCCCATGGCCTGGCCGATGCAGATGGTGTGCACAGGCGGCTTGACATACCGGAGGGTGTCGCAGATGGCAAAGGCTTCCGTCTCGAAGCCGATGGCATCCCCTGAGTACCAACTGGTGCCAGTGGAGTTGATGTAGAAATAAATGGGCTTGTCTGGGTTGTCGAATTCCAGATAAAGCAACTGGGCGATGATCAGTTCCGTGACGTCGATGCCCATCTGACGCTTGGCGTCGTCATCGGAAAAGAGGGGCAATCCGAGATACACAATTCGCTCCTTCAGCAGAAGCGAAGGAAGGTCTGGGGGCGGGGTCCGCATCACGGCGCTGTCGCCGTAATAAGGGGCTGACGTCGTCATCTACCGCGCTTCGACTCGGAGTGGCAGGAGCCTAGCGGGGGCCTTCTGCCTTGGTGCTGTTCGCTTTGGACGGTTTGCCCTTGCTCTTGACTTTGGATCCTGCTGCTGGGGTGCCGGTTCCGAGACGGGCAAACACCATCCGACCCGTCGGGGTCTGGAGGGCACCGGTGACCACCACAGATTTGCGCTGGCCGATCAACGGCTTGGCATCGTTGACGACCACCATGGTTCCGTCCTCGAGATAGCCAACTCCCTGGCTCTCCTCCTTCCCTTCTCGCACGATCTTGAGGTTGAGCTCGTCCCCTGGTTGAACCTCGGGTCGTAATGCGATCACCAATTCGCTCAGATTCATCACCTTGAGCTCTTTGACCTGGGCCACCTGCGCCAGGTTGAAGTCGGCAGTCACCAGGGTTCCGCCGGTGTCCTCGGCAAGTTGCAGGAGTCGGTCATCCGTGCCGTTGCCGTCGTACCGGGTGCTGTTGATCACCAGCCTGCGCCCGTAGGTCTCGCGGAGCTCCCTGAGCAGCTTGAGGCCGCGGCGACCTTTGGCGCGCTTCTCGATGTTGGTTGAGTCGGACAGCTGCTGCATTTCATTGATCACCGACTCCGCAACGATCACCTGACCCTCGAGCAGACCGCAGGCCAGCATTCCCCTTACACGCCCATCGATGATCACGCTGGTGTCGAGAATCTTGGCTGTGGCGGGTGTGAGCACCCCATCGGCCACCAGCAACGCCTCGCTGCTGGCGGGATTCAACAATCGGAGCAGCGTGCGGCCATGCACCTCGGCCAGATTGCTGCCAAGGATTCCGAAGAACACATTGCTGACCACCGCCAGCAGCGGCTTGAGCAGAACAACTCCACCGGCAAACGGCAGCAGCAGCACCGGCAGGAGCAACAGATTGGCCACCAGCAGGCCGAGGATCAACCCCAGGGCACGGCTGACCAGCAGGTCGGTGGGCATGGTGCGCACCTGCTGCATCAGCCTCACGCGGATCCGCTGAAACACCAGCCCGGCCACAAGACCGATCCCTCCACCAGCAGCTGTGAGAATCAGCCTCAGCTGTTCTGCGTCGGTGTCTGGCTTGACCAGCTGTTCGGGGAGCAGGTGGATGCCGAGCCAACCGGCGGCTGCACCGGACCCAACAAACAGCAGCAGGATGAGCAGATCCACCATGGGTTCAGGTTTGGCAGCTCAATCCAGGTGTTCGCAGCATGCCTGATCCGACCCCCCCACGCAGCGCTTACCTGCACATTCCCTTCTGTCATCGGCGTTGCTTTTACTGCGACTTCGCCGTGGTTCCCCTGGGGGATCGCGCTGGCAAGGAGGCCGGGCCAGGCAGCGCTTCGATCCAGGATTACCTCAGCCTTCTGCATCAGGAGATCGCAGGTGCACCAGCGGGTCCACCCCTCTCAACGGTGTATGTCGGTGGGGGAACTCCCTCGCTGCTCCTGCCTGCTCAGATTCAGGAACTCTTAACTGCGCTGCGCCGACAGTTCGGTTTTCAGCCAGGTGCGGAAATCACCCTGGAGATGGACCCGGCCAGTTTTGACCGTGCGCGGTTGGAGGCTGTTCTGGCTACCGGAGTGAACAGAATCAGCCTCGGTGGTCAGAGCTTCGACGATGAGGTGCTGGCTGAACTGGGGCGTCGGCATCGTCGCGCGGATCTTCTTCAAGCCTGCAACTGGATGAATGAAGCTCATTCATCCGGGGAGTTGCGCTCCTGGAGTCTGGATCTGATCCAGAACCTGCCGAATCAGACCCTGGCGCAGTGGGATGGACAGTTGGATCAAGCCCTGGCCAGTGGCGCCCCTCACCTGTCGATCTACGACCTCTCGGTGGAGCCCGGCACCGTCTTTGCTCGACTGGCGGAGCGGGATCAGTTGCCGCTCCCGGAGGAGGACCTCGCGGTGGAACTGCTGGCGCGCACCAGTTCACGTCTGGCTGCGGCAGGACTTAGCCGATATGAAATCTCGAACCATGCCCGACCGGGCCATGCATCGCGCCACAACAGGGTGTATTGGAGCGGCGGTGGCTGGTGGGGGTTCGGGATGGGTGCGACATCGGCTCCCTGGGGGGAACGATTAGCGCGTCCCCGCACACGGGAGGGGTATCGGGCTTGGCTGGCGTCACCCGACG
>CAJWLE010000221.1:0-2910 GCA_913042965.1 uncultured Synechococcus sp. | reverse complement strand
GCTCCACGCCATTGCGGCCTCTGGTGTTACGCCTTTGCAATGGCTGGAGTTCAAGCATGGAAGACCAAACGGTTGGAATCGAGCCCGCGCCAAGGCCTGGCTTGACGATCAACGTTGAATGTTCTGATCTCGATCGCGATGGAAAAGGCATTGCTCGATGGAACGGTTGGGTCGTTGTTATCGACGATTTATTGCCTGGCGAAAAGGCACAGGTGCAACTGCAGCAGCGTCAACGCTCACGCTGGCTAGCTCGACGGGGCGAGTTGCTTCAACCGTCGGACGACCGTCGCCGACCACCCTGCATCCTTGCCGCGGACTGTGGTGGCTGCACCCTTCAATCCCTCAGTGAATCCGCCCAAAACAGTTGGAAGGTCTCGTCACTACAGCAGACAATGCAACGCATCGGAGGGATTGATGACACACCACTGCCGCTCTTAGCTGATGAAAGCCGCGGCTTGGGCTACCGCAATCGTGCCCTGATTCCTTTAAATCGCGAAGGTGATGGCCGTTTACGTGCTGGGTATTACCGCCCGCGAAGCCACCGAATCGTCAATTTGAATCACTGTCCCGTTCTTGACCCTCGGCTCGATCAACTCATCGAACCCATCAAGCAGGATTTGGATTCAACGGGGTGGGCTGCTGACCATGATCTGATTCACGCCAAAGGTTTGCGTCATCTTGGTCTGCGTCTGGGGCATCACAGTGGAGAAGTGTTGATCACCTTGATCAGCTCCCATGATCGCTACCCCGGCTTATTGGAACTGGCCGAAGAGTGGATGGATCGATGGAACATGGTGAAAGGTGTTTGCCTCAATCTCCAACCCAAGCCCAATAATTTGGTTCTAGGAGCTCAAACCTTCCTTGTTGCGGGCTCGGACACAATCGCGGAGGAGTTTTGTGGAATCCATCTTCAACTCAGTAGCACGACCTTTTTTCAGATCAACACCCCTCAGGCAGAGCGCATCGTTCATGTGCTTTGCGACTGGTTGAAAACCGAACTTGGTGAAGGCACTGTTGTCGATGCCTACTGCGGCATTGGCACCATCAGCCTTCCTCTTGCCGCCCAGGGGTTTGAGGTGATTGGCTTAGAACTTCATCAGGGGTCTGTCGACCAAGCTCTCCTGAATGCCATGCGAAATAACCTGTCAAAAGGCTGTCGTTTTCGGGCTGGAGACGTCGTGGATCTTTTGGAATCTGCCTTGTTTGGGGCAGATGCCTTGGTGCTTGATCCACCTAGACGTGGCCTTGATGCTCGCGTCATTCAAACCATTCTCGACAACCCACCCAAGCGTTTGGCCTACCTCAGTTGTGATCCTGCAACCCAGGCAAGAGACTTGAAATTGTTGATGCAGCCGGCTGGCCCTTATCGATTAAAGAAGTATCAACCCATTGATTTTTTCCCGCAAACCACCCACTTGGAGTCCCTCGCTCTGCTGGAACGCGTTAACTCCGAAGTTCGGCTTTGAATTGCTTCGACAGAGCTGCTCTGACTTTGTCGTGCACTGGCTGAATTTTGTCGTCTGTAAGGGTTTCACTTTGGCTGCGGTATCGCAATCGAAATGCTTGTGAAACCTTCTGATCCCCGAGTTGATCGCCTTCGAAACGGTCGATCAATTCGACGTGTTCCAGCAGAGGCTTTCCCGCTTTTCGGATGGCCTGAATCAAATCAGCCGCATTGCTGTTTCGATCGACGACAACAGCCAAATCCCTTTCGCTAGCGGGCACGGTGGGAAAGGATTTGTAGATCGGTGTCCAACGGTTGGTTCGGGTTGCTGCATCCAATAAACGCTCAAAATCCAGTTCAAATAAATAGGTGGATTCCGGCAGGGATAGGTCATCGGCGAGGGCCGGATGCAGCTGGCCAAAACAACCGAGTGGTCGTCCTTCCATCACCAGGGTTGCGGCTCTGCCTGGGTGCAGTCGCGCATCATCGGCAAGGGGGCGATCACTAAGTTCAAGATGCAGGGCTTCCATCACTCGGGAGAGAACACCGCGAGCCTCGTAATAGTTCGGTGCCTGGTATTTCCCACTGGTGCTCCAACGTTCCAGCCGACGGTCGCCACAGATCACTCCGGAGATAACCCCTGATTGCACAACCGACTCAGGAGAACCGCTGTAGGTGTTCCCAATTTCAAAAATCGAACAACCAGCCATGGAGGCTTTGAGGTTGCGGACGCAAATTTGAAGATGTTCCTCCCACAGATTGGTTCGCAAGTGGCTGGTTTCGGCCAAGAGCGGATTACTGATCGCGATCCGAGCATCCCCATCGGAGCTGCCAACCAAGGACAAGGTGGTGATTTCCTGGAGTCCGGTTGAGCAGAACAGCCGTCTTAATCGACGTTCAGCCTGTTGGCGAGATGTGAGTGAGCCAGGGGAAACGGGGTCAGGGAGGTGCGATCCAAACTTGTCAAAGCCAACAAGACGCGCCACTTCTTCGATTAGGTCGACTTCTCGATGCAGGTCTTGGCGGCGAGACGGTGGTGTCATGACTGCCCACCCCTCGTCTGTCGACTCCAGCTCACATCCAAGGGCGGTTAAGCACTGTTCGATGGTGTGATCGGCCAAATCCACTGGACTTGAATCGGTGTCAATCGGCCCTAAAAGTTGATGCAGTGCGTCTCGACGTAATTGAAGTGGAACAGGCGTTTTTGGCCCCTCTCCACCCACCCAGCGTCCGTTCACGCGGCAGGCAAATTGATCACTGAGTAAATCAACGGCTCGTTGAGAACAGGCCAAGGTGACTTCCGGTGGCAATCCCTTCTCAAAACGGCTGCTGGAATCCGTTCGTAATCCCACAGCCCTCGACGACTGGCGTACTCGGATGGGTGAAAACATGGCGGATTCCAACCAGATTTTCGTCGTGGAGTCGCTTACAGCGCTATCCCGGCTTCCCATCACACCTGCAATCGC
>CAJWLE010000220.1:0-2932 GCA_913042965.1 uncultured Synechococcus sp. | reverse complement strand
ATCAGCATCGACGTCTGGAGACGGGTCGCTGAAGCCAACGACCTGCCCTACGACTTCATCAGGCAAAGCAGTATTGATGCCGGAATTGCTGCGGTGGAGGCCAAAAAACTCGATGTGCTGATCGGCCCTGTGAGCATCACGGCCAGCCGACTGGCCAGACCAGAAGTGGATTTCACACAGCCTTATTACTTCGACAGAGCTGGTGTTCTGCTGCCGCTTCAACGGGCCAACCTGAGCAGTCGGTTGCAGGTGTTGTTCGGCTGGGCCGTGGTGTCCTCCATCCTCGTTTTGGGAAGCGTTCTGCTGGTGGTTGGCACGTTCATCTGGCTGGTTGAACATCGCCAGAACCCGGAGCAATTCCCTCCCCAGCCCCTGCCAGGCATCGCCAACGGCATGTGGTTTGCCCTGGTGACCCTCACCACGGTGGGCTACGGCGACAAGGCACCCATCACCCGGATCGGTCGTGGAATCACATCGGCCTGGATGGTGATGTCTCTGGTGGCGGTCTCAACGCTCACCGCAGGCCTGGCCTCCGCCTTCACCGTTCTGCTTTCGGGCTCATCCCAAGAACAAATCAAAGATCCCAGCGCACTGGCCCAGGTACGGGTGGCGGCGGTCAACGGCACCAGCGGCATGGAGCTGTCCGAGCGGCTAGGACTGCGCATCGTGGCAACAGAGTCGCTGGACAAAGGCGTTGAAGCGGTTCTGAACGACAAGGCCGATGCCTTGATCTTTGATCGCCCAGCGCTTCGCTATCACCTCAAGCTGAATCCAGACCTGGCTGCGAGAGTGGCTCCTTTCACCCTGGCGGAGGAGACCTATGGGTTCGTCCTGCGCTGGGATGATCCCTTGCGTACCCCGCTCGATGTCTCAATCCTGAAACTGCAGCGCCAGGGTCAGGTGGAAGCCATGGTGAATGCCCTGCTCGACTAACGCAGCGATCGATGCCGGCGCAGCGACTCCTCCAGGAGGTAAGCGGCAAGGTTGCCGCAACTGCGGCCCTCGTCCAGAGCATGACGCTTCAGTTCATCCATCACACCGCGAGGCAGGGTGACATTGATTCGCTCGGAGCTGGCTGCATCAGCCACATCGGCGCTGCTGGGGGCGGGCCCATGGCCATCGATCCGCTGCTGCAGCTCCTGAACAAGGTCCTGAAGAAGAGGCACGTTTTCGTGTTTATATATCACCCATATTGACACAATATCGTTTTACGTGCTTCTCATTGGTTGCCATTCACCGACACGCGTAATGTGTCGTGGATTTTCCAGGGCCTGATGCGTTCACTGCCGTTAAAGCTTGAACCCGGCAGCGATCTGCGTCTCAACCTCGAGGAGATCGGCCGTGAGCAAGGCATCAACGGCTTCGTGCTGGGGGTGGTGGGCAACCTCACCAGAGCCGCCTTCCAATGCCCGGGCAAAGCGGAACCCACCGTGCTGGAGGGTGATCTGGAAGTGATCACCCTCAATGGCACCATCACACCGGAAGGCGTGCACCTTCACCTGAGCCTCTCCGACGGAGCCTGCCAGGTGTGGGGAGGGCACCTTGAACCAGGCACGCTGGTTCAGAAGGGCGTCGATCTGCTGATCGGCGTGTTGGATCAGACCGCACCCAGCCCCCGCTCGCGAATCGAGCTGGCCGTTTTGCCAGGGTGTCCCTGGTGCGAGAGGGCCCTGCGCCTGCTTCGCACCCTGGACCTGCCCCACACCGTGATCACAGTCAACGACGACACCACCTTTGAGCAGTGCCGCGCCCGCAGCGGGATGCGCACCTTCCCGCAGGTTTTCGTCGACGGGAATGTGATCGGCGGCTACGACGAACTCAGCGGCCTGCATGCATCCGGTGAACTCGCCCAACTCCGCTGATCAGCCTGCCTTCTGGTCGCTGAAGCCCTGGTGGTGCCAGCCATGGTCCATCCTGAGCACCGGTGTCGTGATCTCGGTGGCGTCGTGGCTGGTGTTGCACCGGCTCTGGGTCACCATCCCGGTGACAGCTGTTGTTGTCGGCTGGTGGTTGCTGTTCCTCGTGCTGGTGCCAGCCGCCTATCGCTCTGAGCTGTCACAACAAGGCTGACCGCCGCCTTGCCTTCAGCGATCAGAGGGAGCGGGATTGATCGCGAAAGCTCTGCTTCTCCTGCATCAGCTCATCCTCCAGTTGTTGAATCAAACGGCTCACCAGAGTCTGAAATTCAGGCTGGCAACCGCGAAAGGCAGCTTTATGCCGGATCGGCTCATTGCGCATCCGCAGGTCGGTCAACATCAATTGCAGGGAATCAATCCTGGCGTTGGTGTTCAAGATGCTCACGTGACCGCGTCGAGGTTATGACGGCTCAGTGCTGCTCCTGCTAGAGGCCCAGGTCCTTCAACAACGAACGTTGCACCTGACGGCCGACGATTCCATGGGCTGCGAGCGCACCACTGGCAGCCACCGGTGGGATACCGATGCCAGGGAAGGTGCTGGCCCCACAAAGCCAGAGGTCATGGATCGGCGTTGTGACCCCGGGGAACAGTCCACCCGCTGCCGAAAGAGCGGGCCCGTAGCTGCCCTGGTGAACGTTGAGATAGTGGCGATGGGTCAGCGGCGTTCCCTCCATCACCAGCTCACAGCGATCGCGGATGTCGGGAATTTTCCGCTCCAGAACCGACCAGAACACTCCACAGCGTTCCTGTTTCAACGCGGTGTAGGCCTCGGATCCACGCTCAACTCCGCGCCAAAGATCCCAGGGTTCACTGGCTGGTGTGTAACCGTGCAGCACATGGCGGCCCGGCGGCGCCATGTTCGGATCCAGAACCGATGGAACCGACAGAACCACAGCATTGCGTTCCGCCGCGATGCCGCGTTGCCAGTCATCCACGCACACGGTGTGGATCGGCAGGTCATCCAGGCCGCTGGCGTCAAAACCCAGATGCAGATGCAGAAATCCATTGCAGGCAGG
>CAJWLE010000219.1:0-2933 GCA_913042965.1 uncultured Synechococcus sp. | reverse complement strand
TATGAGGGAGTCAATGTTGAATACCCTCTCAGACGGTTTAACCCATCAAGGCTGGAGATTTATCCGCTTTGAGTTTCCTCATATGGCTCAGCAGTCCCTAACAGGCCGCCGGATTTTTCCAGACGAGTTGGCAGTTTTGTTGGACGCCTACAGATCTTTTGTTGAAACTGTGAATAAGGAGATTCAGCAACCACTCCTCATTAGTGGAAAATCAGGGGATGGACGATTCGCGTCCTTAGTTGCCAATTCCTTTTACAACGATGATTTTGATCCAAGGAGTTGTCTGCCTTGGTTATCCTTTCCATCCTTTAAAAAGGCCCGATCAATTAAGAACCGAACACCTCGGATCCTTCTCAGCTCCAATGTTGATCGTTCAAGGGGAGCGTGATCCGATGGGTGGACGAGAAGAAGTTGATAACTATGTGCTGTCCGATCAAATTCAGATTCGTTGGATTGCCGATGGAGATCACAGTTTGTCGCCAAGAAAGCGCTCTGGCTTCACTGTGAAGCAAAATCTCGATCAAGCCATTCGCTGCGTTGACGTCTTCATGAACGATGTTTGCAATCGTTGATAGACCAACTGCACCGCATGACGCCAATGCTTGCGTCCACACGGCACAATTAGGGGGCATGTCCTATTCGCATGAAAGAAGTCAGTCTGCTGGAAATGATCGGCCGATCTTTTGCCAAGGTGGCGGCCGGCGCTGGAGTTGCAGCGCTCTTGATTTGGCTCACCTACGTGATGCTCGATATCGGAAATATGCAATCCGGCTTCACGTTGCCTCAGTCCACCTACTAACCAGTCATGGACTGGAGTTCTCCCACGCCCAGCTTGCTCACCACAGCGGGATTGTGTTGTCTCGTGCAGATTGTATGGATCGGTTTCCTGTTACGCCGTAATCGACGTCAAAGAGGAGCTTTCCCGCTTAGTCGTGATGAGTTTCGTCGAGACCTCGACCGAATCCTTAGCCAAGATCTTTGACTGTTGGAGAGAAATGTTTTCTGAGCATCGACCAAGGCCAAACTTTCGACGTCTCTGCCAGGTCTGACTGATGCGTCAGCTCCCAGGACGGATGAAGCCGCAATGGTTGCGAACGCTTGCGACGGTTGCCATCAGTGCGGTGGCAACCATTTGGTTGTTGGCCCTGCTCCCATGGCTGTTGCTCATGGCCTTACTGCTCGGTCTTGCCCTGATACCTGTGTTGAGGCGTCTACGAAAGGAGATGGATGCCACTGCATTTGATCTTGAGAAGCCCGTGGTTGACGTCACGCCCTGGCATCAGCAGGTGCGTAATGCTTGGCAACAACCTTTAGGCCGTCCTTGGGGCTCGGGCTGGGGATCAGCTGGAGATCGAGATCCTGATCGCCGGCAAGGCTGAGTTGAACACGTTTCAGAAGTCCCACCACCATGAGGCGGATTTCAAGTTCAGCAAGCGCTTTCCCCAAGCAAACACGCTCACCGCCTCCAAAAGGCAACAGTGTTGGTTTGTTGGATCCATCAAGATGGCGTTGAGGACGAAATTCGTTTAATTCGCTGCTTCCAGCACGATTGGAGGAAGCCAAAGCGACTTGCACCACATGACCTTTTGGAATGAGAATATTGGCGAGCTCAATCGGGCGGCAGGTGCGGCGAAAAAATCCCCCGACAGGTGGCGTCATGCGCATCACTTCAGTCACGACGGCTTGAAGTCTGGGAGCGCGGTTCCCATCAAATGCAGTGGTTGCATCACCCTGAGGTGGCCACTCCAGGCCATCCAGTTCCTCACGCAGCCATGGCTCAACATGAGGCTCGATTAGACAAGCCCGCATCAAACAGCTCAATGACGACGCAGTTGTTTCATAACCAGCGAAGAGCAATAGAAGTAGTTGTTCGACGATGTCGTCTGCTGTGAGTGGTTGTCCTGCCTCATCGAGACCACCAGCGAGTAAATCCAGTCCGCCACGGTTTTGATCCGCTTGCTCAAGAACGTCTCGAAGCCTGTCGAGTAGGCGACGTCTTGCCGCTAAGGCATTCGCAAAGGGCGTTCCTGGAATGGCGATGGGCACAGAGAACAAAGCTTGTGTCCAAATCTCAAAATCATGAAAGAGGGCATCACGGTCTGAACCCTCTAACCCCAGAACTGTCGTTGCAATCACGCGAAAGGCGAATCGCCGCATGCGATCAGCAAGCCGTATCGGCTTTGTTTCTTCAAGCAACTCTTGGCTGAGCTCATCCACCAAGCCAATCATTCCAGGGGTGTAGCGCTTCAGTGCTGCACTGGAAAACAATTGACCCACGACTCTCCGACGCGCTTTGTGGTCGGAGCCGTTTCGGTTCGCAAGGGATTGGCTGCCAAGGAGTTGGCGAACACTCTCGGGCCACCAACCTTCAACGGCGTCACCTTGCGCCAGAAGATCGGCAATGGCTTTGTCTCCTCGGATGAAGACGAGTCGCTGACCGATGAGCGACGTTTCGAAGATATCGCCGAACTCGGTAAAGCGTTTGGTCGCGAAATCCGGGTCCCGAAAAAAATTAATTGCTTCAACAATGCCGCTAACCGCTCCTGTGCTGGGCAGAGGACGAGACATAAACCTGTGGCTATGGGCTGATATGGGGGGACACGAGGCCTAGTGAATCCATCCCCTTAGGTGGACTTGTTTTGCATGGCGGCATAGGCCACTGCTCCCCCAGCTACCACGGTGAGGATTCCTGAGCTGATCAGAAAGCTCACGAGCAGAACAAAACCGATCAATGAGCCCAGAAGGGACATTTTGACGCGGAGAAGCTGAGACTTCATCAGCATCACCAGCAGGAGCAGAACCGTTGCTTTCAGTCCAGCGATTTTTGCTGCACTGATTGGGCAAAGCGGGTTGATGAGGAACACGGCCAATCACAAGGGTTTGTGGAGTCTGGCGAAGCAAGGCCATCAAACGCGACAGCGATCAATGCCTCC
>CAJWLE010000218.1:0-2978 GCA_913042965.1 uncultured Synechococcus sp. | reverse complement strand
TAAAAACTATAGGCTTGAACAGAAGGTCTGTAGCCAGTTCTGCTGACATCCCCTAAATTGTGACGAACTCTTCGAGGCGCAGTAATGAAGATGCTTGTGCGTTTACTGATAGGAGTCGTCCTTGGATTTTTTCTCAGCCTGACTTCTTCTGTACATGTCCACTCAGGTGAGGTGCCTGTTGTCCTCACGTCGCCAAGTGAGAAAGGCATGATTGCTCTCGAAGACCAACCCTTTTACGAGGACCTCCTGATCTATTCATCGAACTGGGATCAGTCCTATCTGGGCAAAGTGACCGGCTTAACTCCACAACAAACGTTATTGCGTTTTTATGCCGTCATGTCTCGGGTTGGTGAAATTATTCGGGATGTCAGCTATCAAACTGATGAATATCCAGGCCTTATTTGGGGCCAGCAGGCCCAAGACGAAATTCGCGAGGCTGAGGTCCTTTTTAGAACAGCCAAGCGAACCCTGGATGATTCTTCCATTCCTGAAAGTATTCGCAAAGATACACAGGAGGAATCTGTCTTGAAGCTAAAAGAAATACTTGACTATGCGTTTGCCAATTCACGTGAACCGATTCTGATTCCAAACGATAAGGAAAAGACAGACTGGACGATACCCGGTACGGCGATCACACTGACGCGTTCGGTTAAAAACGATTCGGGTAATCAGGACTATTACTTCTCAAAGGAGACCCTCGAGAATATTAACCGGATGTACGGCTTTGTCCGGGACACTTATGGCAAGACAAGTAGTCAGGAGATTATTGCCATCAATCCACTGGCTTCACCGAGGATTTTTGAAGACTTTTCATATTCACCTGGCTATCTGGTGCCACCTAAGTGGTATGTGAGTCTGCCAGACAATGTCAAGCGTTATTTGCAGACTCCTTTTGGTGAGCAGAGTCTCCTTCAGTATCTGATGACAATCCTGCTGCTCCTGATGTATATCCCAGTAGTCTTAATGTGTGTGGTCAAATTGCTAAATACTTATCGCTATAATTGCGATCACTCTGGGCACTTTTTGAATCGAGTTGCTAATCAAAAAGTCAATATATCGTGGCGACGTTTCTTTCTGGCCTTGCCAGTTGCTCCTCTTTCTCTCATTGCCAAGGTTGTGATCGCTAACCGCATCAATTTCACTGGTGTGGCATTGAGAAATTCAAATTCGTTCTTTGATATTGTTGCCTATATATCATTGGGTATCACAATAGTTCTGTTCTTTGAGGCTATCGCAAGCTCCAGTGCTGTTTGGATTCTTAGATTTAGGGGTAGCCAATCTGAATTAGAGAAACGTCGCCTGCGCAATTTGATTCTTCCCTTTTCGCGATTTTTTGGTGCGATTGGAGCTGTGATTCTGGTCTACCAACTGATGTTGCGATTAGGAATGCCATCCAATGCTGTTATCGCTTTTTCAGCGGTTCCCGGGCTTGCCGTGGGTCTTGGTGGTTCTCGTCTCCTCGGCAATTTGTTTGCTGGAATCGCCATTCAGTCTGATCGGCCGGTTCGCGTGGGTGAGTTCTGCAAAATTGGTAGTGAGATGGGCTTTGTATCCAGGATCGGTTTACGTTCGATTGATATGATCACACTTTCGGGAAGAATTACTATACCGAATAATAAAGTAGAAGATGAGATTATTAAAAATTACTCCGACCGCCAGCACCAGTTTGGTCAGCCTGAGCGCAGTCTGACTCAGGGAATTGAACTGTTGATGGATCTTCCCTCTAATTTGGGTGTTGGACAACTCAATGGAATCGTTGAGCGCATCAATTCTTATATCCAGGATAATGACAAGCTCGACGCGCCGGTTGTCAGCTACAGCGAGGATGGATCTAGCGGAGAAGTCCTGACTGTCTTTGCTAAGGCATGTTCAGACAATTGGAAGGATTATCTTCAGCTTAAGCAGGATTTGAGTGCGGAAGCAAAAATTGTCATTGCAATCGTGAATAATTTTAAGCACTCAGTGAGTATTGCTTACGACACACCCCGATCTAAACGTCAGGAGCTTCCGTCGATTATACGTGGTGTTGTTGAATCCGATGCACAACTTAAGCTTGGTCCGTGTCGTCTCTCAGCGTTGTCTGATTATAGCTTGGATTTTACTTTCTTTATTGAATCTGATTACGATGATACAGGCCAATTTTTTGATGCTGTCGCAAGGATGAAAGAGGGGATATTGCAGGCATTTGAAGCTAACTCTATTGAAATTCCATTCCCGACTTCTGTTGAGATTCACAAGTCAGTCCAGAATCCATTGCCTCCTATTTATTGAATTCAGTTTCACATCCTTTGTTGGCAGATATATGGTCAGTTGTTTGGATTCGTCGCTGTGATCGCTCCAGCTCATTGCCCATTCCTTCCCATGACATTGTCGTAGATTTTTTGTTGATCTTTTCTTTCCCTCGTTCTTGTTGATTGGTGGTCTCTTGCTCTTCTGGAGTGACCTGGGCCGATTGGCTCCGATGCGTCGAGCCCTGCTGGGGATCAACGCTTCGGTGGTGGGCATCCTGCTGGCGGCGTTGTTTCAACCCGTTTGGCAGACAGGCATCCGCGGTGGCGCTGAGTTCAGCCTGGCCTTGGTGGCTTTTGTCTTGTTGGTGAGCTGGCGGCAACCGGCGTGGCGGGTGGTGCTGTTCTGCGCCGGAGTGGGTGGTTTGACCCTGGCCTGATCCATTCCTCTGCAGAATCACTGCATTGATGGGGAGCGTGGTGGCTGGAGCTGGTGTGAATCCTGCGGATCAGCGCTGGGGTTTCTGGCCGCTGCTGCCGCTCTATCCCTACGGCCATCGCCGCACGCTGTTCAGTGAGCTGATCCCTGGCCAGCTCTGGAGCCTGGAGCAGCTGCAGGGGGTGTATTACGTGGCCGTGCCGGTGCGGCTCACCGTGGCCAAGGTGCCCGGTGGCCTGATGTTGGTGAACCCGCTGCCGCCCACCGGTGAGGTTCGCCAAGCCATTGCTGCGTTGGAACAACAGCACGGC
>CAJWLE010000217.1:0-2995 GCA_913042965.1 uncultured Synechococcus sp. | reverse complement strand
GATCGCAACCCTCCTCGGTGGTCGCTCCGCCGAAGAGATCGTCTTTGGAAAGATCACCACCGGTGCTGCCAATGACCTGCAGCGCGCCACCGATCTGGCTGAACAGATGGTGGGCACCTACGGCATGAGCGACACCCTTGGCCCCCTCGCCTACGACAAACAGGGCGGTGGTCAATTCCTTGGTGGTGGAAACAATCCCCGCCGTTCTGTGAGCGATGCCACAGCGCAAGCCATCGATAAGGAGGTTCGCGGCCTTGTGGACAAGGCGCACGATGATGCCTTGGCGATTCTTCGCCAGAACATGGCGCTGCTTGAAACCATTGCCCAGCAGATTCTCGAAAAGGAGGTGATCGAGGGGGATGATCTCCGGCAGATGCTGGACGCCAGCCAGCTCCCTGAAGGAGTCGCTGCTTGACGCCAGCCGCGCTTATCCCCGATAACTGTTCTTTGATCCCGTCGTGATGGTGTCCGCTGCCGCAGGCGTAGCTGCCGCATTAACCACCCTGCGCGGGTGTGATTTCCTCTCCTCGGCAGACTCCAATCCCGAAGAGACAGCAGCATTGCTTCAGCTGGCGACCCAGCTGAAAAGCGGCGACAGGAGAATCGATCTCGGCAATCGCGTGCTCGGTCTGATCTTCAGCAAGGCCTCGACACGCACGCGGGTGAGCTTTCAGGTGGCCATGGCCCGGCTTGGCGGCCAGACCGTGGATCTCAATCCCAGCGTCACCCAACTGGGCCGCGGCGAACCGCTTGAGGACACAGCACGGGTTCTCAGTCGGTATTGCGATGCTCTGGCGATCCGCACCTTCGCCCAGCAGGAAATCGCGGACTACGCCCACTGGGCCACGGTGCCGGTCATCAATGCTCTGACCGACCTTGAACATCCCTGCCAAGCCCTGGCCGACTTCCTCACCATGCAGGAAGCCCATGGCGATCTGGCGGGCCAGACGCTGGCTTACATCGGCGATGGCAACAACGTTGCCCACTCGCTGATGCTCTGTGGCGCTCTGCTGGGGGTGAATGTTCGCATTGGTTGTCCGGAGGGTTTTGAGCCCCTTTCCGGCGTGCTGGACCAGGCCCGTTCACTGGCGCAACACGGTGCTGTGATTGAGGTGACCAGCGATCCTTCCAAGGCTGTGGCCGGTGCTCAGGCGGTTTACACCGATGTGTGGGCCTCGATGGGCCAGGAGGCGGAACAGCTTGAACGGGAGCAGGCCTTTGCAGGCTTCTGCGTCGATCAGGATCTGATGGATCAGGCGGATCCTGCCGCGATCGTGCTGCACTGCTTGCCGGCGCACCGGGGTGAGGAGATCAGTGCGGACGTGATGGAAAGTACCGCCAGCCGCATCTTTGACCAGGCCGAAAATCGTTTGCATGCTCAGCAGGCTCTGTTGGCGGCTCTCCTGGGAGGGCTGTAGATCGCCTCAGCCGGCTCGATTTTTTTAGAGTTGATTCCCAAACCCTTTCACGATGGGAATCACCCTTTTCGGCGGACCGCAGACCCGCGCTTCGATGCCCCGTTGGTATATGGAAGAGAAGGGCATTCCCTATGACCTGGTTGAGGTATCCGTGGGGGCGGCTCAGAATCTCCAGCCCGACTTTCTGGCTGTTAATCCCTTCGGCAAGCTCCCCGCTCTGCGGGACGACAGCGTTCTCGATGGGAACGATCAGCCGCTGACGCTGTTCGAGTCAGGAGCGATCCTCCTGCATCTTGCTGAACATCACGGCGGTGAAGGCAAAACAGCCGCTGAGCGCTCCCAGATCAGCCAGTGGACGCATTTCGCCAACTCAACGCTGGCCTTCGCCATCTTCGTTCCGGATCAGAAGCAAAAGGTGCTGCCACGGTTGCTCAAGCAGCTGGATCAGCAAGTCTCTAGGGGTTTTCTTGTTGGTCAATCCTGGGGCGCGGCGGATTGTGCGGTAACGGCTTATCTGGCCTACATCAAGCTGTTTTTCCCGCAGGAGGATCTCAGCGCCTATCCGGCTGTTCAGGCGCTGATCGAGGCAACTCAGCAGCGTGCTGCCTACAAAAAAGTGATGGGGATGTCTTGAAATGCGCTGGCTGATGGTTCTGTTGCTCCCACTGGCAACCATGGTTGTGGTGCTGGCATCGGGGTTGAAGGGCAGCACCACAACCCATATCGGCTCAAGAACGCCACCGGCCGAGGCAGGTTGCTGGTCTGCGGGGGAGTTTCTCACCGATGAGGGGCGTTTGCTGGGGGTTTATCGCTGCCCATCTGGATAGATCCTTTGTCAGGGCAGGTGCTTGCCACAACAAAGACCGGGAGGTACAAATGTATTGCCTGGTGCCGTTGTTTTGGTTCAATCCCTTCCTCAGGAGCTGACGCCGGCTCAGCAGGAGCTGTACGACTGGCTGTCCGACTACATCGGCACCCATCGTCACAGTCCATCCATTCGCCAGATGATGCAGGCGATGGGGTTGCGTTCCCCTGCACCGGTGCAGAGTCGTCTGCGGCACCTGCAGCAGAAGGGCTGGATCACCTGGCAGGAGGGGCAGGCAAGGACGTTGCAGCTGCTGGGGGACATGATGTCCCAGGCAGGAATTCCTGTACTGGGAGCCGTTGCAGCCGGCGGCTTGGTTACGGCCTTCGATGATGTTCAGGAGCACCTTGATCTGGCTCCGGTGCTTGAAACACAGGGTTTGTTTGCCCTAACCGTGAACGGTGATTCGATGGTGGATGCTCACATTGCCGATGGAGATGTGGTGCTGATGGAGCCGGTGATCGATCCGCAGCGACTGCGTAACGGCACCGTGGTGAGCGCTCTGGTTGCCGGGAGTGGAACCACCTTGAAGCACTTCCACCGCAAGGGGCCGGCAGTTGTGCTGGAGGCAGCGAATCCTGCTTATGAGCCCATTGAGCTGCCGGCAGAGCAGGTGCAGGTTCAGGGTCGGCTAGTGGCTGTATGGCGCCAGGTTTGAGGCGCCTTTCGGTGTAAGATTGTCAATGTAAACGAGGCAAGCGAATAGCTTGAT
>CAJWLE010000216.1:0-3004 GCA_913042965.1 uncultured Synechococcus sp. | reverse complement strand
GAGAGCTATCTCGAGGGGGTTGTGCCCCATGAGATCGGCGCCGGATCACCCACCAACGCTCTGCAGGCCCAAACGGTGCTTGCCCGCACCTGGGCGCTGGCGAACAGCCATCGCTTTCGCATCGACGGCTACCACCTCTGCAGCGACACGCAATGCCAGGTGTACAGCGATCCGCGTCAGGCTGGATCTGCGGTTCGCCAGGCCATTGCTGCAACAAGTGGTCAGCTGCTGAGTTGGGAGCGTCAGCCGATCAGCGCTGTTTATCACGCCAGCAATGGCGGTGTGATGGCGGCTGGTCCGGAGGCTTGGTCGATGGATTCACAGCCCTACTTGAAGGCGGAGGCCGATGGCGATGAGGGCTGGCGTCGTCGCCATGGTCTGCCTTTAACCGCCCGCGACGCTGTGGCTGCTCTGTTGGCGGATGGGGAAGGGGCCTATGGCCTGAATCACCCCCGTTTTCGTTGGAGTCGCAGCCTGCGAGCGGCCGAACTTCGTCAGGCTTTGGGGGAGCAGGGTCTGGCGCTCCAGGCTCCCTTGAAGCTCGAGGTGCTCGAGCGCGGCGCGAGTGGCCGAGTTCTTTCTTTGAAAGTGTCCGGTGCTGAGGATGCGGCGCCTGTGGTGCTGCGGCTGGATCAGATACGCCGAACGTTGAGAACCTTGCCCAGCACACTTTTCGTGATCGATTCCATGGGGTCTCAGGAGTGGATCGTGCGCGGCGGCGGATTTGGCCATGGTGCTGGCCTGTCTCAGGCGGGCGCGATTGATCTGGCGGGAAGGGGGTGGTCGGTCGAGAGAATTTTGGGCCACTACTACCCCGGCGCGGTCTATGGCCCATTACCTCAATCCATGGAGTCCCCTTAGAGTCCTGCCCACCTGAAAGGCCGCATGGCGACCACCCCTGGTACTGGTGATCACCGAAGGGTGAAGTCCGCAGCCTTTTTGTTTGCCTGTGGTTGTGCCGGTGCAGCACCGCATTGGTTGGATCCGGCTCGTTCGTTATGGCCTGCGATCAGCATGGCCCTCATCCTTGGTGGCTATGGCCTGCGCACAGTGCTGCGGGGCGATCTGAGTTCCAATGCTGGTTCTGAGCCGACCTCTGTTGATCCCCAATCCTTCCCCAGTCTGGATGTGGTGGTGGCGGCCCGTGATGAAGAGGGTGTGGTCACCCGCTTGGTGGAACGGCTCACGTCATTGCGGTATCCAGCCGATCGAATGTCCACCTGGGTGATCGATGACGGCAGCCAGGACCGCACTCCACAGCTGTTGGATGAGCTGGCCGCTCAACATCCAAGCCTTCGCGTGATCCATCGCGAGCGTGATGCTGGCGGTGGTAAATCGGGTGCTCTCAATACGGCCCTGAGTCAGCTCTCCGGTGAATGGTTGTTGGTGCTGGACGCTGATGCCCAGCTCCAGGATGATCTGCTTGAACGTCTTGTTCCCTATGCCCTGGATGGCGGCTGGTCGGCGGTTCAGCTGCGCAAGGCGGTGATCGATGCCGATTGCAACTGGCTCACTCGGGCGCAGGCGATGGAAATGGCTTTGGACGCTGTGATCCAGACCGGTCGCCTCGCTGGTGGGGGGGTGGCTGAGCTGCGGGGCAACGGACAACTGATCAAACGCTCGGAACTGGAGCGCAGTGGTGGTTTCAATGAAGACACCGTCACCGACGATCTCGACCTCAGCTTCCGCCTGTTGAGTCATGGAGCCCTTGTCGGCCTGCTTTGGGATCCACCCGTCCAGGAAGAGGCAGTGCCAGGTCTTCGTGCTTTGTTGAAGCAGAGGCAGCGTTGGGCTGAGGGTGGGCTGCAGCGCTTCTTTGACTACTGGCCCACGCTCACATCAGCCGAGTTAAGCCTTCGGCAACGCTGGGATCTCACCTGTTTCTTCCTGTTGCAATACGGGTTGCCGGTGGTGTCCTTCGCTGATCTCAGCACAAGCCTGATCAGTCGCAGCACGCCTACTTACTGGCCGTTGTCGATCATTGCCTTCAGTGTTTCAGGCCTGGCCTACTGGAGGGGATGCCGCGTTCGCAGCGAGGGGCCTGCGATCCCTCGGCCAGGTGTTTGGCACATGCTCGTGGCTATTGCCTATCTGGGCCATTGGTTTGTGGTGATTCCCTGGGTGACGCTTCGGATGGCATTGCTGCCCAAGCGGCTGGTTTGGGCCAAGACGTCCCATGGCCCGTCCCAGCTGCCTGCGGGTGCTTGAGCTGCTGATTCAATTTTTCAGGTCAACATCCAGCACCTGACCGTTAAAAAAATCAGCCAGGTTTTTGGCTTGACGGTCCACGCTTGAGAAGTCCGCGGCTTTTGTCTGCTGCGGCGCAGGAGTTTTTGCTTCAAGAGTTTTCGCTGCTGGAGGTGGTACTGCTGAAGTTGGTACAGCGGGTTTGGTTGTTGGAGTTGGTCGGGGCAGCGATGGTTTTGCCACCTCTTCTGCTATCGGTTTGGTAGGAGCAGGAATGGGTGCCGGTGTTGCCACTGGTGCTGGAGGAGCCTGTGGTGGAGGCGCAGGCGATGGCGCTATTTGGCTTGGCATGGCGGTGTTGCCGGCTTCCAGCACCAGTTGGCGATTACCTCCCAGGGCCTTGGCAATGGCCTGTTCCAGCAGGGCAGCACGGCTTTGCACCATGCCCATCCAGTTCCCTGCCACTTGCACGACGGCACGGTTGGCATCCAGTCGCACCAGTTGGCCTTGCTGCGAGAGGAGCATCCGGGTGGATGGCAACTCCAAACTGCCAAGGATCTGCTGCCAGAGCTCGGGCAGATTGCTGGAAACGGTCTCTGAGCCCACCGTGGTGACCTGGGGAAGCTCAGGAGCCGGAGCCGAAGTTCTGGTTGGCTCAGGAGTGGCTGTTGGTTCAGTGCTGGCCGGTGGTTCAGGGATATCCGTGGGTTTTGGCTTGGCTGCTTGTTCCGAGGTGGTTCCAGTTGGAGAAACGGTTGTTGAGCGTGATGCGGCGGTTGCCGGAGCCGTGACAGGGGCAGCGGCAGGCAATGGCTCG
>CAJWLE010000215.1:0-3015 GCA_913042965.1 uncultured Synechococcus sp. | reverse complement strand
AGGCGCGGTCGTCATGATTCTGGTTCTGGTGGCGATTATGGATGTCGTTCTCACCCAGATGCTCTTCGGCGGATGACGACCCCTGCTTCTGTGACCCTCAGCCCCGACGCCCGACTGCCGCTGCTGGTGGTGGTGCTTGGGGTGGCCCTGCTGCCGCTGCCGCTGAGCCCCTGGCCCACCGTTGTGGTGGTGTTGTTCGGCGTGTTCTTACTGATCCAGACCGCAAGCCTGCGGCTGGAATTTGAAGAACGGGCTCTGATCGTGTGGCAGAACGGCCGCGAACTGCGCCGTTTCCCCTACGACCAGTGGCTCACCTGGCGCTTGTTTGCACCCTGGCTGCCGGGGTTGTTCTATTTCCGTGAAACCCAGAGCATTCACTTCCTGCCGATCCTGTTCAGCCAGAAACAGCTGCGGGAACAGCTGGAGCTGAGGGTGGGGACGCTGGAAGTGCCGAAACCGGAGGGTGCAGACTCGCCCAGTTAGCTAAACTTAGTCAAGCCTGAACGGGTGCCATGGCCACGGTGAATGTGCATGAGGCAAAAACGCAGTTGTCGCGTCTGCTTCTGCAAGCGGAAGCCGGAGAAACCGTTGTGATTGCCCGCGCCGGCAAACCCTCCGCCCAATTGGTACCCATCGACGGACAGCGCAAAGGATTGAAGCCTCCGGGTGCCATGCGAGATCAGATCAGCATCGGCGAGGACTTCGATGCCCCACTGGATTCACTGTTTGACGCTGCCATTGAGCCTGACAACAGCCACGATCGATGAGTCGGGTTCTGCTCGACACCCATCTGCTGTTGTGGTGGCTCAAAGATGATCCGCGCTTGCCGAGCGTCCTCGTCACTGAACTCCAGACGGATCGGCACGACGTGCTGATCAGCCAGGCGTCGCTCTGGGAGATGGCGATCAAGGTCAACCTTGGCCGGCTGAGCGTGGACCTGTCGGCGCTGGAGCGAGAGGTTCCTGCACAACACTTTCAGTGGCTGCCGATCAGTAACGAGCACCTACTGGAGGTGGCCAAGCTGGAAACCATCGAAGGTCATCGTGATCCGTTTGATCGTTTACTTGTGGCCCAGAGCCGGGTTGAACCGTTGCTGCTGTTCACCTGCGATCAAGCCTTGGCTGACTACGGATCCTGTGTGCGGGTGTTTGGCTAGGCAACCGGCCTGCAAGACCCTGAAGCAACCACCACGGTGTTCGCCATCCGGCGGCGCAAGCGTGATCAACGGATCGGCCTACTGCGACAGCAAGCCAGCGAGCAGGCCCGAACCGCCGCCTCTCAGGTGCTGGCCTTCGCTCAAGCAATCATCACGAAATAGGCACGATATTGATACAATTCAGCCCCAAAATCAGCACGAAATCGTGCCAAACAGAAGGTCTCGCGGGAACTAGCGCTGAAGCTGCGCGTGTTTGACCCAGCACTGATCAACAGCGCCAGATCAACATTCAGTGGTGGTTATCGCACTGAAGTTCGACGTTTTTAGATTCAAAACGTCAACACTTAGGTCCGAATCGCTGGCGAGACTGCAGCCTCCAGGCGCTCGTAGATCTCACGATCGATGTCAAAACCCATGGCGAGCATCACCCGCAAACGCACGAGATATTCCTCCTCCTTACTCAGCAGACCGTTGCGATAACGCTTCTGAATCGTGCGTCCGCGGCGAATGTGGGTCATGGGTGCACAGTCAGCAGCTGCGAATCGCCATGCGTTCAGATGCGCTCCGCAAGTTGTGAGCGCAAAACGATCGAGACCATATCCACTGCCTTTGCCTCGATTGAACGGAAGCACCAGATCCCATAGATCGCGGCGCATGAATGGAGCCATCATTTCCACAAATGGCACCCGATGCATCGAGACGCAGGGCCGTTGACGCAGAAATCCGTACTCGCGGCTGAGCTCATGATTGAGGGCAACAGCAGGTTGAATCGCCGAGAGGTTATGAAGCCTCGCCAGAGCCAACAGCTTGACCACATCACTGGTCGCCAACATCACGTCATCACAAATCACGCTGATGTAGTGATCCTCGGGAGGCATCTCGAGTTCACGCCAAACCACATTCATCGCCTCCCCCATGCCTTCGCATGGAGCGCTGAGTTCTTCAAAACCGTGGGGATTGCCACCAGGTTCGAATCCTTCCCCGGTGAAATCCAGCATCACCACTCGGCAGGGCAGGGGGCAATCCACCACGAAGCCATGCCGCCCTCTTGCTGAAGTGATGACAAGCAGGTCATCTGCCCGAGGGCCGGGATTGATCACCGGTTTGCCGTAGGCAATCGGATCTTCACGATCAAGCTGCTCGACCGCCGCCACCATCTCCGGGAGGAACTGATCGCTGTGGCTGCCCAGCACCCAACGGGCCCAGAGTTGGCGTTCCGCTTCTGGGCGTTCACGCAACAGCGATGGGAAAGCCGCGTTCATGCCGCCAGGTCCTGGCTCTCCAGAGGCAGCTGGCCCACTGCTGGTCGTTGCCGGCACACCGTTTCAACCGCGGTCTGGAAGGCGACGGCCACTGATTTGTCGTGGAAGAGGCGCTGCTTGCGCTCGCCAATCGTCTGCTTCGATCTCGGCTGGAAAAGATCATCGACGACCAGAAGCGCAACCGCGGAGCAACGAAAAAAGAGGATGAATTGATCACAATGCTCCAAGAGCGCATCAGTGAACTCGAGGATGAAAAAGCACAATCAGAAGCAGAAGACCGACGCCAAAATACTCGAATCGAAGAATTGGAAGACAAACTTGAAGCGCAGCAATCTCGTTTTGAAGCTCTGATGAATCGCGTTCAATCGTTACTACCCAAAAAGAAGTAATTGATCCGGCTCCCTACGACTTCACTGCCAATGCCAATGCCAAACTTGTTGACTCAATTTGCGTTTTCAATGAAATACTCTCTCGCCATCAGCCTTGCTGCCGCCGTTGGCTTCATTATTGCTCCAACTGCTGCGTCAGCGCAGAGCAACAGGCAGCTCGTCAAGCAGTTCCGCAATGGCTTTGAGCGCAGCTGCAACCAAGGCAAAA
>CAJWLE010000214.1:0-3097 GCA_913042965.1 uncultured Synechococcus sp. | reverse complement strand
GAGGCAAAGCCCGACCTGATGATCAACCTGGCGGCGTCTCCCTTCGACCCGGGCAAACCGGCGCTGAGACGACGGCTGGCTGGGGAGGCCGCCCGACGCCTGGGTTGCCCGGTGGTTTACCTGAATCAGGTGGGTGGCAACGATGAGCTGGTGTTCGACGGCGGCAGCTTTGTGGTGGCCTCCGACGGCACCACCCTTCTGGAGCTGCCCGCCTGCAGCGAGACGGTCAAGGTCTGGGACAGCAGCACGCCAGCCACAGCACCCATCAAGCCGCCGAGCGAGGACGAGCTGCTGCTGCGGGCTCTGGTGCTCGGCGTGCGCGATTACGCCCGCAAATGCGGATTTCGCCAGGCCCTGCTGGGGTTGAGCGGTGGCATCGATTCAGCCCTGGTCGCCGTGATCGCAGCTGCTGCGCTGGGAGCAGACAACGTCTCAACGCTGTTGATGCCCTCCCCCTGGAGTTCCGCCGGCTCCGTTGAAGACGCCATCGCCCTGGCCAGCCGCCTGGGGCTGAACCGCCAAACCCTGCCGATCGGCAGCCTGATGGAGGGTTTCGACAGTGGTCTGCGCCCCGCTCTGGCGGATGGGCCCCAGGGAGTCACCGCAGAGAACCTGCAATCGCGCATCCGCGGCACGCTGCTGATGGCAGTGGCCAACCAACAGGGGCAGCTGCTGCTCACCACCGGCAACAAGTCGGAACTGGCCGTGGGCTATTGCACCCTGTATGGCGACATGAATGGAGGCCTGGCAGTCATCGGCGACCTCTACAAAACAACGGTGTTCAGACTCTGCGACTGGATTGACAGCCCGGAGGCAGCACCGTGCCGGCTTGATCTGGATCTACCTGCGGAGGGCGAACTGGTGGGAGCCAACATTCGCAGCAAACCCCCCAGTGCCGAGCTCAGGCCTGATCAGAAAGACAGCGACTCCCTGCCGGATTACACGGAACTGGATTCCCTGCTGATGGGGCTGATTCAGGAGCGTATTCCGGCAGAAAAGCTCGTTGCAGCAGGCCATGACAAGGCTCTGGTTGAGCGGGTTCAACAGCTGCTCTGCCGGGCGGAATTCAAACGACGCCAGGCCGCACCGCTGCTCAAGGTGAGTCCGCAGGCCTTCGGCAGCGGCTGGCGACTGCCGATCGCAGCGGGCTGAGACCCGCATCCATCAGAAACCGTTGGCGGACAAGCGCGAATGAGGCCAGATTGAAAGAACGTCCGCTGGCGCCCGATGGCAGCATCCGTCCTAACGGCACCGATGGCCAGCATCGGCGTTCCGAGGGAAATCAAGGCCGATGAGCAACGGGTGGCTCTCACCCCAGATGCCGTTCGGGAACTGGTGAGCCACGGGCTGGAGGTGCGGATCGAGTCCGGCGCCGGCGACGGGGCCGGCATTGCCGACGAAGCTTTCGCAGCGGCAGGGGCCGAGGTTGTGACCTGCGAACAGGCCTGGGGCGCCCACCTGGTGGTGAAGGTCAAGGAACCACAGCCGGAGGAATTCGGTTTCCTGCGCAAGGACATGGTGCTGTTCACCTACCTGCACCTGGCGGCTTATCCGCAGGTGGGAGAAGCCCTGCTCGAGGCAGGCACCGCATCGATCGCCTACGAAACGGTGCAGCTGGAGAACGGCAGCCTGCCGCTGCTGGCACCAATGAGTGAAATCGCCGGCCGGCTGGCAGCCCAGGTAGGAGCCCATCTGCTGGAGAAACCCCATGGCGGACGCGGCGTGCTGATGGGGGGCTGCACCGGAGTGCAACCGGCCCGAGTGGTGGTGCTTGGTGCGGGCACGGTGGGCTGGAACGCGGCACGCACAGCTGCAGCAATGGACGCGGAAGTGCTGCTTCTGGACCGCTCTCCCCAGCGACTGCGCAGCCTTGAAGCGGATCGCCGCGGCAGGCTCATGAGCGTGGTGAGCAGCCGAGGGCTGCTGGAGCGCCTGGTTCCAAGCGCTGATTTGGTGATCGGCGCGGTGCTGACCCCCGGCGGTCGGGCTCCAACCCTGGTGGATGAAGCAATGGTGCAGCAGATGCGGCCGGGTTCGGTGATCGTCGATGTGGCGATCGACCAGGGCGGCTGCATCGCCACGAGCCGGGAAACCACGCATACGGATCCCACTGTGAGCATCCATGGGGTTCAGCACTACGCCGTGGGCAACATGCCCGGTGCCGTGCCCTTCACCTCCACCGAAGCCCTGGTGAGCGTCACCCTGCCTTACATCCTGGGCATCGCCGGCCGAGGCCTGGAAGAGGCGGTAACGGAACGGCCGGAACTGCTCTCAGGCTTGAACACCGTGCAGGGGTCTGTGTGCCATCCCGGAGTCGCCAAGGCCCTGGGACTACCGCCCCGCCATCCGATGGCCTGCCTGCGTTAAGTCTCGAGCGCAACAGCGCGGATGTACAGCCAATCACCCGCAAGGCTGCCATTGCGGCGTTGAAACAGAGAGGTTTCCTTTAAGTCACCACCGCGGTAACGGGCTTCAAACTCCACCGTTCCCTCGAGGTCATCGCTACCACCACCACGAACCTCCCGAATTGTGAGCCCCAGCCAACGGGTTTGACGGCAACTGCGCAACAACTCGGCGCGCCGAAGCTTGTCGTCACGGCCTGGCTCAGGATGGGTTGCGAGGAGGTATCCCACCTCAGTCCGCGCGAAGGCGGAATAACGGGATCGCATCAGCTCTTCAGCGGTTTCAGCCCGTTTCAGTCCTCGATGCAGGGGAGCGCAGCAGAGGCGATAGACGCCACCGCCGCAGGGGCACGGAAAGGCATCCGCCGATGATGAAAAGCCTCCTGGCATCAGGCCAAATACTCCAATCCAGACAGGGGCCGCTGCAATGCAGCTGGACTGACCCCCTCCCGCAGGGCCAGCACCAGACCGGCGGCTTCCGCATAAGAGGAGGCTGACACCACGCTGGAACTGATCCCTAACGCTTCCGCTGTGACCTGGAGCACCGAGGAATTGGCAACCGTGATCAACGGCACCCCGCGCTCGAGGCAGGCCAGCACCGCCTCACCGCCAAGCGCACCGGCGGGTGCCACCACCGCTCCGAGCTGATCGGAATGAATCAGACCCGCATCAGCCGCCACCAGATCTGGAGCCCG
>CAJWLE010000213.1:0-3119 GCA_913042965.1 uncultured Synechococcus sp. | reverse complement strand
GCTCTGATCATCCAGCAACTGGAGCTGCCAAGGCAGATCCCGAGCGAAGCCATGCTGAGGAAGTGTGTGATCGAGGCCATCCACCTCGAGCCGATCATCCGGAAGATTGCCGCAGATCGGGAACAGCACTGGAATACCCCCACGAATGCTCTTGGAGGGATCGGCATAGCGCTCCTCATCGAAATAGAGCACCTCTCGATCACCACAGCGCCATGCACTGACGAGGCCACCTCGCTCGGGGATGACCCGCAGCCGATCGCCACTGGTGGGATGCAGGAACTCCCAGTGGCTGTAAGGAACCTTTTGCTGCGTAAGCGTCATCGGCATCCGCCGCGAAACGGAGGTGTTTCTTATGAGATAGCTACCGGATCCTTCCCTGACGGTGCTGGCGGTGATTCCAAGTTTTTCAACCACTCCTGTAACGCCGCATTCACCTGATCCGGCACTTCATCGTGGGGGCAATGACCCGCCTCCAGAACAACCTCCGTGGTGGCAGTTGGAGCGTGACGCTGAAACGTAGAGCGTCTCCCGGGAGCATTGATCCAGGGATCACGGATCCCCCATAACAACAGCAGGGGAGCTGTGAGCTCAGCGAACAGCTCATCCAGGGGTTGTCCGGTTGGGATATCAAACACTGTCCTGAACACGCCGAACGCTCCAGGATCGAGGGATGGCCGACGGATCGACTCCACCAACCAGTCATCGACGTTGGTTTTGTCGACGTACACCTGGTTCAGCGTGCGGCGGATGGTGGCGGGACGACGCAGGTTCTCGAAAAGAAGCCGCTGCAGCAAAGGATTTTTCAACAGGGCCGTGCTGATGCTCTTGCGGGCGATGGCTGCCCAACCCTGAGGAGGCTTTTGCTCATCGCTGAAGGGGCCCGCCGCATTCAGCAGCACCACACCAGCGCAATCCTGTTTCAAGGCAGCACCAGCGGCCAATGCAGCAAAACCGCCGAGTGAATTTCCAGCAATCACCGTGGGACGGCCGATGACCTCCCTCACGTAATGAACCAGCTGATCACGCCAGAGGGCTCCGCCATAGCTCAAATTTCCTGGCTTGGCGCTGCGGCCGAACCCCAGGAGATCCAGGGCATATACAGAGTGACTTTCACTCAGAACGGGGATGTTGTGACGCCAGTGATCGGTTGATGCACCAAACCCATGAACCAACAACAACGCAGGGCGATCGGATCGGTCCTGATCAGGGTGCTGCTGAACCGTGTGCACGGCATGGCCGAGATGGCTCCAGGTGATGCAATCCACAGCCAACTTCAAGTAGCGCGATGCTAAGCAGCATTGAACCGGGCTGGATGGAGAGCTACGAGGTGATCAGCGGCCCTCTGGCCGATGCGGCCGTGTGGCGTGGCGGACTGCTCTGGGCGTTAGCCCTGTATGTGCCGCTCAGTGCGCCCTTAAGCCGATTGGAAACAAGCCTCGAGGAAAGCAAGCTGCCTGAGTCTTTACGGCAACCCACTTTGGTGATCAGCAGTCTGCTGCTGGCCCTCGCCTTTGGCGTGGTGACACAGCTTGGATTGAGTTGGGTCCTTGGCCCAGGCTGGGCCTCCAGCCTGGGTGTCGTAGCCGTGGGCTGGAGTGCACTTCTGGTGCTCGCCAGCGGCGGGGAAGACTGATTTAAGACGCTTCCCCCAGCGGATTCGCGACAAATTCTTCGGGCACCTGATTGCCATCCTCTGGTGGCTTGTCTTTCAACACCAGTCGCAACAGAACCGGCGCAAGGAATGTGGTGCCAATCACCATCAACAGGATCGCTGCTTCCAGACCTGGGCTGAGCAGCTTGGCTGCTGTGCCCAGACCAAGGAAGATCAAACCAACCTCCCCACGGGGCAACATGCCCAGACCCACAACCAAGTGATTCGTCTTCTGCTTGCCAAACACCGCCCAACCAGCGACCACCTTGCCGATGATGGCAACCACGAACATGAAGGCTGCAATCACCAGGGCCGAACGCGATTCGGGATCGGAAGGGTTGATCACTGAAAGATCCATCCCCGCACCCACCAGCACAAAGAACACCGTTGCAAAGAGGCCAACGATGGGTGTGACAGCTGTCTGGATCTCGTGGCGATGCTTTGAGGTGCTGGCAATCAAACCAGCCGCAAATGCACCAAGGGCGGCCTCCAATCCAATGGCCGTCGCAATGAAGCAGCTGGCTCCAAGCAACAGATAGGAGCCGACCAATTTGGCCTCAGGTGCCTTGAGCTGATCGATCATCCAATCAAAGGCCGGAGCAGCCTTGCGACTCAGCAGAAGGGCAACCACCACAAACAACACTGCCGCAACCACCAATTGGATGATCGGAGCGATTTCCAGGCTGCCACCAGCCGCCAGCGACACGACCACCGCCAAAATCACAATGCCCAGAATGTCGTCGAGAACTGCTGCTCCGATAACGATCTGTCCCTCTCGGGTGCGTAGATATCCCAACTCACCGAACACACTGGCTGTGATGCCGATACTGGTCGCCGTCATGGAGGCACCGGCAAAGATCGCTTGAATCGGGTCGACGTGAAACAAGGCCATCAGGCCGAATGTGCCGAGGGCAAAAGGAAGCACCACACCCGCCACAGCGACCGAAAACGCCTGAGCACCGACGGCCATCAGTTCTTCCAGCTCACTCTCCAGACCCGTTAAGAAGAGGAGGGAATAAAGCCCGAGATTGGAGACGGACCTCAACGATCCGAATCCCTCGTTGTAAATCGACGAGACCTCCTCTGGAGGCACATGAGCCAGCCCGCCTACGGCGTTGGCAAAGGCATTATTGAGCTCCACATGGGTCTCGGGCGGCACCAATAGATGCAATCCAGAGGCGCCGATGATCACTCCGGCCAACAACTCGCCCAGAATTGTCGGCAACTCAAAACGAACCAGTATTTCTGCAAGCGTTCGGGCTGCCACAAAAATCAGCACGAAACGGAGCACACCGATCAGTGTTTCGGCGACTTCAAAGTCATGGCTGCTGATTTCGCTCAGCAGGGCAGGAAACAGCATGGAGCTGCGCAGCACGTAAGCCAGACATTAGTGGTGGATTTCGATTGAGACGCCTCACAAATGGTCCGGATCGTGCAAAACACACCTGCATCCGAAGACCTTGACGTG
>CAJWLE010000212.1:0-3148 GCA_913042965.1 uncultured Synechococcus sp. | reverse complement strand
AACTGGGGAAGGACCGGGTGCAACTCCTGATTCCTCCCTTTCTGAGGCAGAGGCGGCAGCAGCACTCACCTGACCTTGCTGCCGTTCACGCAGGCGAGACATCAGGACAGCGTCATAGGCCGCCTCGACGCGAGCCTTGGCCTGAGGGTCATCACCGGTTTCCTTCAGGCAACGTTCCCGTGCCGACTGCACCTCTTCGAAGCTGGCTCCCCGCGAAAGTCCAAGTCGAACAAAGGGATCGTCTGATTCCGGTGCTGAACCGGATTCACCCACGGCAGCCATGGTTTGGCTTCTCCAACATGCAATGAGCGTATCGAGAGTTTTTCAAAAGAGGGCCCTGCCATGACGGAAACCCTCTGAAAACTCCAATCGATGGCGGCAGCTGAGGGCTTCGGAACGATTCATCCAGCGTCTCCGCTTGATCAATGGCATCTGCGGCGGCAGGTGGAAACCCTCCAACATTTCAACCGGTTCATCGCTGCCCCGAAAGCAGACGTACTCAATACCGCCATCGGCACTGCTACGCATCAACCAGCATGTGTTGTCCACCAAACGCAACAAAATTTGTACTGATTCTGTCGAAATCGAGCACAGGCCGTGGCCGCTGGCGGTTTGTTTGAGCTTTCAAACAATCGACAACCACCGATGAAGGCAACCAGACCGTATGAAGCCAAGAATCGCTCGCCGTAAGCAATTCGCAATCACAACAAAGATTCAGGCCAACCAATCGAATCACGCTGAACAGACAAGTGCACTCGCCAGGGCGCCTCGAATCAATTCAACCTGACCGACATTAAGCGAACTTATACACATATTTGCCTAGGAAAAGCAACTTATATATCGAAGAAGTTGCCCATAAATTGACCCTCTTGGCTTGAAATTACAACCACTATGCTTTTGATATTTGCCAGGTCGACACGATCTCGACGAGTCAAATACTGATGCATAGAAATACATTCAAAACAACAGACTTTATCAATCTCTTTTGAACACAATGTTCTGACAGCAATAGAAAAGCAGTTTCTGCTTTAGATCAAGAAATCGATTGATGACGCTTGAATCAATTCAGAGACTGATGGGCTCGACCCCACTCACAACGGGTGCCACAGTGCTGAGTTCAAGCTCAGGGTGGTCTTCGTGGAGTTGATTAAGGTTCCACTCATTCTTGAACAACAACACAGGACGATTCCAGGCATCACGCACTGTTTTGCAGTTGAAGATCCGACCCAACTGCTCCAGCTGTACCCAGCCGCCTGCAACCCATCGTGCAACTTGAAATCCAAGTGGCTCAAGCCGTGTTTCAACGCCATATTCGTTTTCGAGTCTGTGCTGGACCACTTCCAACTGCAACTGTCCCACAGCTGCGAGAATTGGATCTCGCTTGCTTTCATCCGTGTCGTAAAGAATTTGCACGGCGCCTTCTTCTCTCAGCTCATTGACTCCCTTGCGAAAGTTTTTAAATGCTGAGGGATTTGGATTTCGAAGCCAGCTGAAAATTTCCGGACTGAAACAGGGAATGCCTTCATATTCCACCTTCGGTCCCACATAAAGCGTGTCGCCAATGGCAAACATCCCTGGGTTGTTCAGGCCAATGACGTCCCCCGGGAAGGCATCTTCAACAACAGCCCGTTCCTGACCAAACAATTTTTGAGGCCGAGACAAGCGAATGGCCTTGCCAGTGCGGGCATGTTTCACCGTCATGTCCTTTTCAAATCGTCCGCTGCATACACGCACAAAAGCCACCCGGTCGCGATGGCGAGGGTCCATGTTTGCCTGCAGTTTGAACACAAAGCCACTGAATCCCTCTCGCAGTGGATCCACGAGCCCATCGCTGCTGGAGCGGGCAATCGGCCGTTGCGCCAGCTCCAAAAAGGCATCAAGGAAGGGCCGCACACCGAAATTGGTCATCGCGGAACCAAAGAACACCGGGGTCAGTTCTCCGGCATGGACCATCTCTAAATCGAGTTCAGCGCCAGCTCCTTCCAGCAGCTCCAGCTCCTCAATGGCCAGATCCAGCAAGTCCTCCTCCACAGAGTCACGCAGTGCAGGGTCATCGAGAGAAAGTCGCTGCTCGCTGGCCTGCTTGCCACGCTCGGCGCGGCTGAACAACACAACCTCTCGCGTGCGTCGATCAATGACGCCGCGGAACTCCTCTCCACTTCCAATGGGCCAGTTCACAGCCCATGGGGTCAGCCCCAGCTCGGATTCAATCTCATCCAGGAGGCTTAACGGTTCACGGCCCGGTCGATCCATCTTGTTGATGAAGGTGAAGATCGGGATCTTTCGCATCCGGCAGACCTCGAACAGCTTTCGGGTCTGAGGCTCAAGGCCCTTGGCAGCGTCCTCAAGCATCACGGCGTTATCAGCCGCAGCCAGGGTTCGGTAGGTGTCCTCGGAAAAGTCCTGGTGCCCCGGCGTATCCAGCAGGTTGATGGTTGTGGTGTCGTAATCGAACTGCAGAACCGTGGAGGTGATCGAGATGCCCCGCTGCTTTTCAAGTTCCATCCAGTCGGATGTCACCTTGCGCTGTTCCCCCCGCGCTTTCACCGCGCCGGCCTGCTGAATCGCACCCCCATAAAGAAGGAGCTTTTCGGTGAGTGTTGTCTTGCCTGCGTCGGGGTGGGAAATAATCGCGAAATTGCGACGGCGATCGACTGCCGCTGCGACCACCTCACTCAGATCCCGCTGCTGCGCTGCCGTGCTGCCCGTCATCTTGTGATGTCAATCCACCAAGCCTGACACCACCAGATAGCGATCGTCCTCAGTTTCAACACGCAATCCATTCAATCCCGCCCTTTTCAGCTGAGACGTCACCTCATCTGGCTCAAAGGCAGCTGCCAGCGACGCTCGAAAATCCTGAATCAGCACAGCAGGAGCCTCTGGAAGATAGGTGCGTTGCAGACGATCGAGTTCAGACACACTGAACGGACGCCGCAGATCGCGATGCAGAACGCGGCATCCGTGAACAGCCAGGCCGCTAGTGAGCGACCAGAGCAAATCAGGTTGGTGCAGATGATGCAGGAGGCTGTTGCTCACGATTAGATCCGCCGTATTCACCAGATCGCTCTCAACCAAATGCTGAAGAGAGCACTCCATAAAACGAGGAGGGTGATGCATCGTGGCGGCACGAGCCCTGGCCAGGTGCAGC
>CAJWLE010000211.1:0-3186 GCA_913042965.1 uncultured Synechococcus sp. | reverse complement strand
CAACAGGGCCGCTTCATGCCTTGCGCTCCAGTACCGGGTACTGGAAATAAGGTCCTCCATGCCAACGCCAGGCCGGCACCTGATCACCGAGAGAGGCATTGCGAATGTCTTTCGCTTTCACCACCAGCACCGGTCGCTGGCGCTCGATCACCTGCAGATACTTTCGTGACGTTGTGCGCAGGGTGGGCACCACAACCATGTCCACAGACTGATCCTCCGGCACCTCACCTTTGAGACTGAGCCGTGGACCGATCACGGCATTGAGGTGATTGCCTTCTTCCGTCAGCAGGGAACAGCCGGCGTTGGAGTGGGTGAGGAAATAACGCATGCCTGCAGCGAGCTGAAGGCTGCTTTTGCTCCAATGGGCCTGGAAAGCGCCTCTGGCTTGTCTGTAATCCGCTGCGCGATCAGGGGAAAGGTAGGCCCGAACGCGATCGCGGTGCCGCGCCGCCAGTAGATCGGCGACCAGCACCACCGGCACCCCATAGCGATGGGCCTGCTGGATTCGCTCATTGGTCTCCAGATCCGCCAGATCGGAAACAAGCATCACCATGCACTCTTTTTTGCGCACGGCGTCCACGTTGATCTTGCCGAGGGAGAAGAGGCCGAAGTCCTCCGTGATCCGGCTGCGTGCGGCTTCAAAGTCGGCGCACTGGTCTCGGCTGGTGCGAGCGAACAGCACTCCCTGACCGGGCTCAAGATCGATGAGCTCCAAAACCCAGGGTCCAGCGATCGGTTCACCAACGGGTGGCTGTTCAACCTTGGCGATCGGCGCCGGTGCAGCCGCTGCAGAGCCTTTGGGAGTGGATTGCACCGGTGCGGTGTGGGAGCTCTGACTGCGGATCAGCTGCCGTAACACCCGCCAGAGCCCAAAACCCAGGACCGCGCAGACCAGAGCGATCACCACACCAGACGCCATTCAGCATTCTTTAAGGAATGTGAAGCATAGGATTCGTCGCCGTGAATCGACTGGGATCAGACCGCTTTAGAAGCGACCCTGCACCAGGCGAAAATCCCAGTCGGTAAAGGGTTTGCGCTGCTCAACCAGCTCCTGGTATTCCGGGCTGTTGTAGAGATCGATGCCGTTCTGAAGCGTTGAGCCTGGGCAAGCCATCACAACAGTGAGCGGTCCACCATCCCCCTCCATCATCAGCGTGTTGCGCTCGCGGGCGATGTATTCACAGCCCCACTGCTCGATCAGAGCATCCACCTTGTCCACATACCCCTGCATCGCCGGATCGGGCCGGGTGGTTCCCGTGACCACCGCCAGACCGTAGGTCTGAAGAGGCTTGGGAATCAGAACACCGATCACGACACCGAGTGAACCGGCGGCGACCCCCACCAGGGCCGTGATGTTGAGCTTCATGGTTCAGCAGATGAGCCTTGGCAATGTTCTAGGCACAGCCAGCATCTCTACCATCAGCCTGCAAATCGTGAACCGGTGCTTCGACGTGCGGCTGATTGGATCAAAGCCAGCACCAAAACAGCCAACAACGGAGTTTGGATCGGCCTTCGCTGCGATCGAAGCCAACCGATGGCTGCCGCTTGGGCTGCTGGCCGCTGGAACACTGGGCGCGGTGGTCACCCCCCACGCACCGCTGGCAGCCTTTGCAGCGATGAGCGGTGTGATGCTGCGGCCACGCCGGGCCGTGGCGGTTGCACTACTGGTCTGGCTGATCGACCAGGCCACAGGCTTTGGGCTGAGGGGATATCCGCTGGAACAGCTCTCGCTCACCTGGGCGTTGGTGATGGGTGCCGGAACTGTGGCGGTGGCCTTTCTTGCCAGCCAGGGACCTGGCTGGCGCCGGCGCAGCTGGGGTGGACACGTTCTATGGAGCCTGCTGGCGCTGACCGGCGGATTCCTGCTGTATCAGGGGACGATCGCTTTGGTTTATCCCGTCATTGTTGACGGCCACACCCTGGGAGCGGATGTGATTACGGAGCTGCTACGCCAGCAGCTTGCCTGGGGAGGCGCCTTGGCACTGGGACATGGCCTCTGGCTGCGACTCAACATCACCGAGACCGCATCGATCCGCCCAGCAAAAAGCCCCGGCGAACCGGGGCTCTAGCTCAACCTTGGACGGGTCACCTTTTTTATAGACCGGTGGCCTGGCGTATTGCGAACACTGAGAACAAAAGCTACGTCGAAACGAAATTGATGAGGGTTCTCCCCTCACTCGACTTCCCGATCGAGTGAGGGGGGTGCATGAACCCGTCGATCCCGTCCAAGGACGACATCCGAATCATGCACCAACAGCGGCCTTATTGAGAGTGATAAACAACAGCAATTGGCGTGCGATCCATTACTAGGTGTAAATGCTCCCCATGCCATGGGCACGTCGTTTCAACTTTCGATCAATCGCCCTGAGAAGGCAATGAGCAGGACGGCTGATTGCCGATGGCCCTGCAACTGACGAAAGTGTGTTCATCGAATCGGAGGCGCCATGACGGACGAGACTCCACCCGAGCAGACTTCAGAAGCAGCCTGACTTCTTGGCCCCTGCTCCAACAGTTTCCACCCAACTGTGGGCAGCTCGTCTGTGACGACACTGATGGACGTCTGATCAGTCGATTCTCCTCAGCACCGCTGCAAGGTGCCCCGCAGGAGACAAGCCCAACACCTGGACGCATGGCCCCAGGGTGCCAATAGCCAGACGCTTCTCCCCTCACGATCAGAACCACTGAACGGATGGGTCAAGCATGCACAAACGAGCGAGCTAGGCCGTCTTTCCACCTGGAATGAACGGCCCAGCAAATCTGAACAATCACGTTCAGGACAAGTCCCCCAGAGGCCCGTTAACACGAGGGCTCTGGGGGTTTGTTTATGGAGAGAATCAAACAATGGAGCGTCAGACACTCACTCGCATGGGGGAGTCAACCCCTTTGAACAATCGCTCAATTGGGGGATGAGATCCCGAAACCAAAGGGCGACAGTGTGTTCACGGGGCAAAGGCCTTACAACACACAGGGAAGGGACATGAGAACTCTGGACTTCACATTCACCACGTCTTTCGATTCACCCCTTGAGGCTGAATTTCTTATTTCTGATGGTTGTTGCAAGAAGCAGTGCCACCAAAACCAGTGCCATCAAAACTAGTGCCATCAAACAAGTGCAAAGCGCCATAGGAGCTGACGGCAGCTTGGTTCACTGAGCTGATGATCAATCGGGAAGCCTGATATACATGA